>CAJYAI010000008.1 GCA_913064725.1 uncultured Alteromonadaceae bacterium
GTCGAGTCAACAACGTAGGCAAGCATGGCTCTGGAGGTCTTAAAGCGGTCTGTCACCGCCTTCATGGTTGCGCCGACCGTCAATGAGTTAAGGTAGTCGTCGAGAAAAATGACAAGACCTAATCCCCAAGTGGCCAATAGGCTTTGTCGCTTTGAGTTGAGGCGCTGCAGCAATAAGTTGCCAAAGGCCATTGACCCCCCACTGCGCACCAAAAGCGCAATGAATACACCGTAGAGGGCGCAGACCAGAATAATCCACGCCACATCTTCATCTCGAAGCACCGCGAGCGACACCTCGGCGAGCGTGTCCACGAAGCCAAAACCGTCCATTAAAATGAACGCAAATAAAGCCCCCGCAACGACAGACTCCAATGTTCGCTGTGTCTTAATCGCTAACGCCAAAACTAATGCAGTCGGCAGCAAACTGACTATTCCGTATTCCATGGTTTCACCTGCCTTTCAAAAACGCCGCGACAGTGCGAGTCTACAGTGCAAGACAGTGAATATTCACCTCAACTTGAAGTTTTCATCGCGAAGCGCCATTCTCGCGCGTCCATTCAAGCTCGCTAATGGGTAAACGCTCTGAATACGCCAAAACATGACCACTCCCGCATTGCTGTCATTGGTGGAGGCTCGTGGGGAACGACCCTGGCATCACTGATTTGTCGAAATGCGCACGTAAGCCTGTGGGCCCGTGATAAGTCGGTCGTCGACGAAATAAATAGGTCTCACACCCACGATCGCTATCTGCCGGGTTTGAGCCTAAACCCATTATTGCGCGCGACAACTGACTTGGACGCTGCCGTAACCGAAGCGGACGCGATTTTGGTCGCGATTCCGTCACACACCTTTAGAGACGTATTTCAGCGAGTTGCGCCCTTAGTCCCGAATGCTGCGCCCATTATCAGCATGACCAAAGGGCTCGAAGCCAGCACAGAAAAGCGCATGACCGAGATCATCCGGGAGTACTGTCCGGGTCATCCTGTTGGAGTTCTTACCGGACCCAATCTCGCCCGAGAAATCCTCGAGGGAAAAGCGGCAGCCGGCGTCTTAGCACTCGATGATCCTGCAGCAACTTGGCTGCAACCTCTGCTCAATGTGGGTTTATTTCGCGTCTACCGCAATGATGACGTTGTGGGTTGCGAGCTCGGTGGCGTACTCAAGAATATCATCGCCATTGCAGTGGGCCTCGGTGACGGCCTAGGTGCCGGCGATAATACGCGTGCGGCACTGATTACTCGCGGCCTTGCCGAAGTAACTCGACTCGGCACAGCCTTAGGCGGCCGGGCCGAGACCTTTGCTGGACTTGCGGGCATGGGCGACATGATTGCGACCTGCACGAGCGAACAGAGTCGAAATCGCCATGTCGGCCTTCAACTCGCCAAGGGGCGCAGCGTGAGTGAGATTACCAACGCTATGAACATGGTCGCCGAGGGCGTAAAAAGTGCGGCAACCGTCGTTTCGCTGGCAAACCAGTATGAGATAGAAGTCCCTATATGCGGTGAAATCCATCGCATTCTCGCGGGTCAAGCTGACGCCACGCGTGTTTATAGAGGCCTATTACGCGTCGTCGCGGGCACTGAATCGGAACCCGGTTGACACTGCTAAAACCACGATACATGCTCGCGATTCCACGTTTGTATATTGGTAAGACGCTATAACATGAGATATTCAGCGCAGAATTTCGTTCTCACGCTACGCTCTCTGGCTCTTTCTCTGTCTCTGTTCTCTCTGCTCGCCGCCTGTAGCACAAGCCCTACGGGTAGAAATCAATTTCTCATCGTCTCTCCTGAATCCGCTATTCAACAGTCGAGTGGCGCCTACAACCAAGCGGTCGCAGCACTCAAAGAAGAGGACAAGGTGTCTAACGACGCGTTGCTTGAGTCGCGCGTTCGACGTGTTGCCGGGAGAGTGGTAACAGCCGCCATCACCGAGTTTCCTAGCTCGAAGAACTGGGACTGGAGTGTTGTTGTTGTTGACGATGACGAGGTCGTCAACGCCTGGTGCATGGCCGGCGGTAGGATGGCGGTATACACGGGCCTCTTTGCGCAGCTCAAGTTAACCGATGCGGAATTTGCCCAAATCATGGGGCACGAGATGTCACATGCGCTCGCTAATCACACTGCCGAACGGATGTCCCGCGCCATGGCCATCCAACTTGGCTTACTGGGCGTCAACGCCGCAACCAATGGCAGTAGCGGCGCGGGGCAAAGTGCAGAGCTATTAGCGCAAGTCGCGCTAGAGCTGCCTAACAGTCGTGTCGCAGAGCGAGAGGCAGATGCGCTCGGTATGCGACTAGCGACGCTCGCCGGTTATGACCCGGAAGCCGCGGTTACGCTTTGGCAAAAAATGTCAGGACTAGACGAAGATCGTCCACCCGAATTCTTAAGCACACACCCGGCCCCCAATGACCGCCAAGCCAGACTGAACGCGATGATCCCAGCCATGCGCGACTTAAACCCTGCCGGTAGTAAGCTGCCCGCCACGGTAATCACCATCGTCGACTAGGTTCTTCGATGCTGCTCGAATTGAGCGAGTACATCGGCGATGACCTGTGCTTCCGTGAGCCCCCATAAACAGTAGCCAGCAGAGCCTGAGTTGAGATGAACCTCGGTCACCGACGTAGATCCTTCAACGGGGAGTGACACTTCATCACCATTGGTTTCAGTAGATGCGTCTACACTTTGCGGCGCCAGCTTCACTGTGTAAGTAAAGGCTGATTCTTCGTCACCCTCAGCTTCCTCCGTTCCCACGGCGCTCAGCACCACGGAGCCGTCTCCGTCGATGTGATCGACCACCTCAGCAGAGACACCGTTTTTATCGAGCTCAGAGGCAAATGCCGACAACGCAGGAAGTACCGTTTCTCGCTGAAACTTAACAACCGTATTGTCCGAGGGTGCTTCTAGCAAAGCACCCAATCGCGACTGCCAATCAATATCCGCATCCGTATCAAAGCTCGGTGGGGCTTTTCCGAAACTCGACTGCATATCCGACCGAAGTGATCGCTGGAGACCCCAGAGCGCGCCTAACAGTATGACTGAGAACGGCAGCGCACTTGCGATAGTCGCGGTTTGCAGCGCTCCTAAGCCACCTGTAATCAAAAGCGTAGCCGATATCGCAGCAATGATCCCGGCCCAAAGAACACGTTGGAATACGGGCGTCTCATCAACGCCTCCGGATGCCATCATGTTGAGTACCAGTGCCCCGCTATCTGCCGACGTGACAAAAAAGATAACGATCATCACCAAACTCAAAAGCGAGAGGTAGAACGTTCCCGGCAAATAGTCTAAAAACAGAAACAGACCTAGCGGCTGATCATTTGCAACCGCCTCACCAAATGCTGTTTCACCCGCGTGAATCAGCTCAATGGCGCTGCCGCCAAAGACGTTCATCCAAAGGACAACAAAGAGGGTTGGCGCCACCATGACACCAATCAAAAACTCGCGAATTGTCCGGCCGCGTGAAATACGCGCGATGAAGATACCAACGAAAGGAGCCCAACTAATCCACCAGCCCCAATAAAAGATGGTCCAGCCACCCAACCATTCCGTGTCCTCGTAAGTGAAGAGGTTCGTGGAGGTTGTTATTAAATTGGCGACATAGAAGCCAAAGTTTTCCAGCGTGCCGCCAAGGATCAATGCGGTAGGACCCATAAGAAGCACAAAACACAACAGGGCGATTGCGAGGAACGAGTTGATTTCGGAGAGACGCTTGATTCCGGTATCCAAACCCAGTGCCACAGACACAGCTGCCATCGACATGATAGCGATGGTTATGGCGAGCTTCATACCCCCCGACTCTGGCACATCGAAAAGGTAGTAAAGGCCGGTGCTCAACTGCTCGACACCCAGCCCCAAACTTGTCGAAATACCAAAGGTCGTGCAGACGATCGCGAATACATCGATCGCCGCGCCAAATGGACCATAAATTCGATCCCCCACAATAGGAAAGAAGGCAGACCGGAGTGTCAGTGGCAAGCCGCGCCGGAATGAGAAGTACGCTAATACTAGGGCCATCAGCGCGTAGACTGACCAAGCGTTGAACCCCCAGTGGAGCATGGTCAAGTTAACCGCCTGGTTCTCTGCTCCAATCGCGGTACCGTCACCGATGGGCGGTCTCAGGTAGTGCACAACAGGCTCAGCCACGCCATAGAACATTAGCCCGATGCCAACACCCGCAGCAAACAGCATAGATAACCAAGAGAAGAGACTGTAGTCGGGCGACGAGTTATCTGGGCCAAGTCGAATACTGCCCACCCGGGAAAACGCTAGCACACCTGAGGTGATCAGCAGAATCGCCATCACAAGGCCGTAGTACCAGCTGGCGTGCTCGACAATTGCCGCTTGCATAGCGCCGAAAGCCGCATCGCTGGCATCTGGAAAGAGCAGGACGATGCCTACCGTGCTTAGCAAAAAAACGATTGAGGGAATGAACACTGCCTTGTCGACGACAAAGCTACGACTGAACATATTCAACATAATGACTGTTTTTACCTTAGCGTGATCTCAAAGTGTAACAGCTAGCTGGCGGAAGGCACGCACGGTGAATTTAAACGGGCAAAAAGCAATTCTTTAGGGTGCAAACGGTAGTATTTTTATAATAGTAAATTAAATCAGTTACTTATAAATCCACCTTAGCGGGCTATCGTCAGTAAATAGTTTGAGGTATTATAAAAAAGTCACTCTAAAATAATGGTCAATTTATATGTTCACTGTGAAAAAATTTAGTCCCAGTCCATTAGCCTTGGCGGTCGCCGCGGCCACAATTCCCCTCCTCTCCACTACCGCTACAGCTCAAAACACCCTAGAGGAGGTTGTCGTTACTGCTACCAAAAGGGCAGAGAGCACACAGGATATTGCCGTTTCGGTTGAGGCGCTGACCAGCGACACCATCGATGACTTTGGCATTACTAATTTCGAAGATTATTTAATTCAGCTACCCGGGGTAACTGCAGGTGGAAGCGGTCCCGGACAAAATACCATTTATATCAGAGGTGTTGCTTCAACAACTCCGAATCTGACAACTGCCGGTGTAGCCGGAATAGCACCCAACGTTGCCCTTTACCTCGACGAACAGCCATTGTCGCAGCCAGGCAGAAACCTTGATGTGTACACAGCGGATTTAAACCGTGTTGAGGTGCTAAAAGGCCCACAAGGTACTTTGTTCGGCGCTAGCTCACAGGCGGGTACTGTCAGACTCATTACCAACAAGCCAGACTTCAGCGAAGCCTATGGAAGCTTTAAAGCAGATTTCTCAGAAACGCGAGTCGGCGAGGGAAGTAACCGTTTTGAAGCCATGTATAACCTACCAATTTCAGATTCGGTCGCTGTTCGCGCCGTCGCTTACCGGGATAATCAAGGTGGATGGGTAGACAACGTTGCGGGTACGCTTACATTAGAAGAGAGTGCGCGCTTTAGAGACGCAGGCTACATGCGCTCCAATGGAGTCCCCGTTTCAGAAGCTCGTGCAGGGTTGCAATCAGCTACTTATATCAACAATTTACCCCCCGAAGTGGCCTACACCAGCTCACGCATACCGTTCGACCCCTCGGATCCCAACTCGTTAGTAGAGTTCAGAGCCGCCAACAATGCTGACCTTGTAGAGAAAGACTTCAACGATACTATTTATGAAGGCGCGCGAATCTCACTACAAGCACAACTCAGTGACGATTGGAGCCTTCTATTAGGCGCAATGACGCAGGAATTGGAGACCGACGGTACCTTCACTGCAGACCCAACCTTAGGGACGGATTCACCTAGTATCCAACGATACAGTCCCGACCGCCTTGAAGACTCGTTCGATAATTTCAATTGGACCCTTGAAGGCCGCATTGGTGAGTTAGAGGTGATCTATACGGGTGCCTACACCGAGCGAGAGAGTGATCAGATCGTTGACTACACTGATTATATGTTTGTCGGTCAATATCTCCCCTATTACATTTGTGATGCGTCGGTGAGCTACCCAGAGTACAACTACTATCAGGAGGGTGCTCCCACAAATCAGGCTTTCGGTACGTGCTACGAGCCCGATTTATACGGTCTCAGCTATTCGGAGACTGAGGTCCAAACTCATGAGATTCGATTCAGCACAGACCAGAGCAGAGATATGAGGCTCACCGCTGGCGCTTTCTACAGCGACCTTCAGCTAGAAGAACGTGTTGATTTTAGCTATCCGAGCGTGAACAAAATCAACTTTTACGATTTCTATCCTGGTCAATCGATAACAGAAGCAATTCCCAACTTCCCCCACGAAGGATCGATTATTACGGAAGACGGACCGTATCCCAGAGACACTGTGTTCAGAAATGACGTGCGCAGAACAGATGAGCAATACGGCATCTTCGGCGAACTCAGTTACGATTTGAGCGACGAATTATCGGCAACTCTCGGTGCTCGCTACTATGACGTCGAAGTTGATTTAGAGGGCGGCGCAAACGCAACATTTTGTAACCCCTTCTTCGCAAACGATCAAAACTCTTTTGGTACAAATATCAGCGATCTCTACGACGGTGACGGATCTCTGCGTTACGTGGGTGACTGCGGCTTCACCCCGCGAGTAGAGGCAGGAACCACGCTTGATGAACTCATTGCCCTTTGGGAAGCAGGCGATCCTTACAGCTTGGGAAGGGGTGAGTACGTCAACGCACCCAATGCGGTCAGCATTGCTGAGCTTGAAGGATTTTTAAAGGCGCTTGACGCGCCTGATGTGGCCGCAGCCTCAGGTACCATCTTGAAATTAAGCCTGAGCTACACGCCATCCGATGACGTGTTGCTGTACGCAACGTTCTCCGAGGGTTATCGACCTGGCTTGCTTAATAGACCCGGCGGTGCTCAAGGACCCAATGGATATGAAGTGCCATTTGAGCTTGCAACGGATGACGTTACAAATTACGAGGTGGGCTGGAAGGCTGACTTAGCAGACGGTACTTTACGCATCAACGGCAGTGCGTTTTTTATCGAGGTTGATCGTCTTCAAACCACAATTTTCGATCCAAGTATCGTGAATCTATTTTTCTCTGACAACGCCGCCAATGCAGAGGTCAAAGGCCTCGAAGGAAACCTAACTTGGCTACCACAGTCACTCCCCGGCCTAATGATTGGAGCGTCTTACTCTGTTCTTGACACTGAAATTACAGAAAAACTGGTGGATACCAATGATGTAAGGGTTGGAGACTCATTAGCATTTGCACCAGAGCTCCAGTTCAATGCCAATGCCCGTTACAACTGGACGACTGCCGGCGGACTAGATGCGCATTTGATGTACAACATTGCATACTCTGACGAGTCATACAGTGACATCATAATAATTAATCGGGATCGGGTGGACAGCTGGACTATGATGGGAGCGAGTGTTGGTGTTTCCTCAGATAACTGGGATGCGACGTTCTATGTTGAAAACTTAACGGATGAACGCGCTGAGCTGTCGAGAAACTATGTGAATGATCGATCTAGGGCGACTTATGCGCGGCCTAGGACAGTCGGTGTGCGTTTAGGCTATAAGTTCTAACTCGCGAGAGCATAAAGCACCAAAAGCTCCCACCACGGGAGCTTTTTTTTGGCTGGGAGAATAGGTTGGAAGCTGAACAGTACGATAGTGTAAAAAAAATGATTGAAGGTGGCGACTACACAGAAGCCCTTGCACTACTCAAATCCCTACCTGATAACGAGAGTGAAACATTGTATTTATCCGCGGTATGTGAACGACGGTTGGGCAACAAGACAGCCGCGCTAGGCATATTGGATAAACTGATAGGTCAGCACCCTAAACACGGCCGTGCCTTCCAAGAGCGGGGTCATATCTTGAGGGAGCTTGGACATACTGACGCCGCTCTAGCTGCCTACGGTCGTGCTACACAAGAGAACCCGTCACTGCATGCTGCCTGGCGTGCCCAAGCGGAACTATTGCTTAATGCCGGGCGTATGAAAGAGGCTAGTCGAGTAAAGCCCCACATCGAACGGCTACTGCGAATGCCGAAGCCACTGCTATACGTTTTAGATATGCTCTCACAAGGTTTTGTAGGAAAAGCCGAGAAAACATGTCGGGCATTTTTAGTCGATAATCCCCGACACATTGAAGGTATGCGACTTCTGGCAGAGATTGCGATCAAACTGAATATTTTTGACGAAGCAGAATTTATTCTTGAAAGTGCCGTTTTATTTGATCCCTCCAATACGGAGTTGAAAACGGACTATGTTGGCATTTTGCGTAAGCGACAAAAGTTAGTCGAAGCGCGAGATTTAGCGCTTGAATTATATCGTGACGACGAACGTAATCTTCATATGAAGTCTCAATATGCCGTCACTTCAATGCAGGTCGGCGACTATGGAACTGCTCTGGAGCTGTTCGAACAACTATTAACTGAAATGCCCGGTGAGCCAGTGACACTGACGTCAAAGGGTCATGCACTCAAAACCGTAGGGCAGACTGATGCCGCAATCGAATGCTATCGCGAAGCCTGCAGAGAAGGCATTATTCACGGTGAAGCTTGGCAGTCGTTGGCGAATCTGAAGACTTACCGGTTCACGGACACCGAGATCGATCGGATGGAAGAACTTTCACGGCTGCCGACTCTGAGAAGTTTTGATCGTGTCTACTTGTTTTTTGCGTTGGGTAAAGCGTACGAAGATCGAGGCAGTTACGATATTGCTTTCCAGAGATACTCTGATGGAAATCATATAAAACGGAGCGAGTCACGGTATATCGCGGAACACATGACGGAAGAGTTTGAGGAGCAAAAACGGCTTTTTGCTGACCTTACGGACACTCGCGGAGGGTTTGAAGCTTCGGATCCCATATTCATTTTGGGTATGCCTCGCGCAGGCTCAACGCTTTTAGAGCAGATTTTATCCAGTCATTCACAAGTAGATGGTACTCAGGAACTACCCAATATTCTGTCGATTGTTCATCAACTCAGGAGTCAGTTTAATAAGTTTGATCGATTGAACTATCCGAGGGCGATCAAGGACCTTAATGCGTCAGCGCTTTTCGAATTTGGCAAGGCGTATATTGATGGAACGCAGTCTTATCGCGGATCTTCGCCGTTTTTTATTGACAAAATGCCTAATAATTTTCGCCACATTGGGCTGATAAAACTGATATTGCCGAATGCAAAAATTATCGACGCAAGGCGACACCCCTTGTCTTGTACCTTTAGCTGTTTTAAGCAGTTGTTTGCTGAGGGTCAGGAATTCTCGTATAGCTTGAGCGACCTAGGAACGTACTATAAAGACTACGTAAAGCTCATGGATTTTTGGCATGAATGCTTTCCCGGGGACATCTTGCACGTGCAATACGAAGATGTGGTCGATGATCTCGAGGGACAAATAAACCGCATCCTAGCCTACTGCAACTTGCCCTATGAGGAAGCGTGCTTACGTTACTGGGAAACCGAACGAGCGGTCAAAACTCCGTCCTCTGAACAGGTGAGGCAGCCTATATTTAAATCCGGGGTAGAAAACTGGCAAAAGTTTGAGCCCCACCTTGATGAGCTAAAACGTTCGCTAGGCGAGACGCTTTTCTCTTATCAGCCGGCGACAGCGCAGGCTAAGTCTTAGTCATGCCAGGCACTGTTTATCTCGTGCACAACATATCTGTTCGGATAAAATTCGGGCTTTATGGGCAAGTCTGATCATCACCACAGGGTCGTGACCTACAGTTGTTTAAGATCAAGAAAATTTAAGTCGAATTCACATTATCAGTACGTAATCAGGGAGTAAAAAAGCGTGGTAACTCACGACTTACCAGATCATGTCCTCGTCGCTTTGCGACGCATTATTCGTGCGACGGACCTGCATTCAAGACAGCTTGGTAAAAAGACCGGTCTTACCACGCCGCAACTGGTCATTATTCAAGCCGTCAGCAATCTAAAAGATCCGACCGTCTCCGACATCGCTAAAACAGTAAGTCTTAGTTTGGCGACTGTAACGACCATCCTCAATCGTTTAGAGCGCAATGGCATCATCAACAGGGTTCGATCGTCAGTGGATAGAAGGCGCGTCATTGTCACCCTCACCGAGGATGGTCAAACTCTGCAAGCCACGGCGCCAAAACCGCTACAGGACAGTTTTGTTGCTCGTTTCAGTAGACTGGCGTCGTGGGAGCAACACTCGATCGTCGCCTCACTTGAGCGTGTTGCAATGATGATGGACGCCGATGATCTGGATGCAGCACCACTACTTGCCAGTGGTGAAGCCGTTCTTTGAGGTCATCGCGGCAAGTTCAACTGAACGTCTTTACTAATGATCTCATGACGATAGAAAAGTCGTCGCCCCCCAATCCCTCATCCTGAAGCGCGGTATAAACCGCATGGGCCTGCCGGCCAAATGCCGCATTAACCGCGGACTGGTCAGCCAACTCAATCGCAAGTCCTAAATCCTTGGCCATCAGATCCACCATAAAGCCGGGTTTATAGTCATTACCGGCAGGCGCTCCCGCTAATACACCCGGCCAAGGGTTATACACCTGTAGGGACCAGTTATTGCCGGAGCTGGCTTTCATAATCTCTGACTGAACCGACGGATCCAGACCATTTGCAGCGCCCATAGCCAAGGCTTCACAGGTACCAATCATGTGAATAGCCAACAGCATGTTGTTCGCCGCCTTTGCCACTTGCCCGGCACCGTCGGGCCCCGCGTGGAAAATCTTTTCCTCATTACCCATCGCCTTGAGGACGTCTTTTGCTCTGGCAAAGGCTTCAGGCGTTCCACCACACATAAACGCCAAAGTACCGGCTTGCGCGGCAGCCACACCCCCCGATACCGGCGTATCCATGAAGGCAAGTTGTGACAGCCGCGCCGCCTCATGAAGTTCTCGAGCCGTCGCCGCGTCTATGGTGCTCGCGTCCAAGACCAGCGTGCCCACAGGAAGCCGCGCAAAAATACCGTCGTCGCCCAACATCACAGCTTTGACATGTTTGCCTGCCGGCAGCATAGACAGCACCACATCAGCGCCCTCAACAGCGCCCTGTGCTGACTCGGCTCTGATCGCACCGGCGCTCGCAACATCGCTCAGTGCTGCATCCGACAGATCAAACGCCGTGACCATGCAGCCAGCGCGAAGTAGATTTTTAGCCATGGGGCCGCCCATATTACCGAGGCCAATGAATGCCACTTTGCGCATAATTTCCCTTATTTTATTAGGCTATGTAAGCGCTCACTACCACGGATAATACATTTTTGGAGCGCCCTCGGCTTCCTCAAAGAAAGACTGAAGCAAGTCAGGGGGTACATCCTGAACGGCGCCAAACTGCCATTTTGGCTGTCGATCTTTATCGACAAGCAGCGCCCTTACACCCTCCGCAAACTCCGGATGCCGCATGATGTTGGCCCCGAGACGAAGCTCCGTATCAAAGACCTCTTGCAACGAGTAATGCGTCGACTCATTTAGCTGACGGAAAATCCAAGCGGCGGCCAGCTTAGAGCCATGGGCGAACCCATCTCGCGCCTTTTGCAGCCAAGCATTCTCGCCGTCATAGGCCAACAAACGATCTGATATGACTGACAAATCATCACCTGCCATGAGTGCGTCAATGTCTGACATCAAGGGCTCTATCACCCCAACAGGCTGCTCAACTGAGGCGCTGATGGATAAAATATCGTCCACAATCGCTGAGTTTTCAGAGGCATCTGACACCCATGATGCATTCGCCAGTGCCTCTATGACGGCGAATCGTTGCTCGTGGGCGAGGAAAACGTCGCCTAAATTTGCGAACAGCGCATCAGTGGCGTTGATGTGAGCCGAGGTGAGGGAGAGGAAGCGGCCGATCATGCCTGGCGTTTTGTTAAGAAAGTAGCTGCCACCAACGTCGGGAAATAAGGCGATGGTGATCTCGGGCATACCAATTCGGGTACGCTCACTTACGACACGGTGGCTACAACCTGCCATGACACCCATCCCGCCACCCATAATGACACCGTGCCCCCAACAAATGACGGGCTTTGGATAAGTGAACAGCACGTAATTCATCTGGTACTCACGCGCAAAGAAGTTTTCCGCATAGGTACAGGGCCCACCGGGATTTTCGATGGACGAGCGACGCAACTCGTGTACATCACCGCCAGCGCAGAACGCTTTTTCGCCTTCGCCGTCGATGTATATGGCGGCAATTGAATCGTCGTCGGCCCACTCGAGCAACTTAGCCAACATAATCTCAATCATCTCAGCATCGAGCGAATTCAGAATACGAGGGACATTGAGTGTCAGACGCCCCACTCTGCGGTGACCCTCACCAATCGTCGATACAACAACCACGTCATTCGTTACATCATTCATTTGTTCTTCCATTCGGGGCTGCGCTTTTCAAGAAATGCGGTGACGCCCTCTCTCTGATCTTCAGTTGAAAATAAGGCGACGAATTCGTCACGCTCTGCTTCTAATCCCGCACTGATGGTAATGTCTCGTGCTACATGGATAAGCCTTTTACAGGCTGCGATCGATGTTGGACTTTGCTCAGACGCGCGTTTTGCTAACTCAAGTGCAGCGGACAACGAGGCACCAGAGTCAACAACCTCCTCTACAAGCCCCAATGACAATGCTTTTTCCGCTGAGATGCGTTCACCACATAGAATGATGCGCTTAGCCCAACCTTCACCCACGAGTTGGGTGAGACGTTGGGTGCCACCAGCACAGGGAAGAAGACCGACCTTTGCTTCGGGCAATGCCAAGGCGGCATGGCGCTCAGCAATGCGGATATCACAGGCTAAAGCCACCTCAAGACCACCACCCATTGCATAGCCATTGATAGCCGCTATCGATACACCTCGATAATCTGCGAGGGTTTCAAATGCCCCACCAAATGCATCACCCATCGCTTGGGCGGCAGTCGCATCACCCGTGGCAAATTGATTGAGATCGGCACCGGCCGAAAAGAATTTTTCGCCCTGGCCTGTAATCACAAGGGCTCGAATGTCGGACATGTCATTTAAGGCATTTACCACGGCCTTTAAAGCCGGAAGACTCTCTAAGTCCCAGGTATTGGCAGCCAGGTTGTTAATGGTAATTGTAGCAATGCCCTCGCTGATGGACACAACAACTTTATCGCTTGGGCTGATAGTCATTGAATGACCTCTAAGGCGCCGTCCATGAGCGCCTGTCGTGAAATGATGACGCGCATAATTTCATTGGTACCCTCTAAAATCTGATGAACCCGTGTGTCGCGAACATAACGCTCCATTGGGTACTCTCGAATATAGCCGTAGCCGCCAAACAGTTGCAGCGCATCGTTACACACCTTAAATCCAGCGTCAGTGGCGAAACGCTTTGCCATAGCGCAGTAAGTCGACGCACTCGGATCAACATGATCGAGCTTACTCGCGGCGAGACGGATCATTTGCCGCGCAGCAACCAGCTCAGTCAGCATATCCGCCAACTGAAACTGCGTATGCTGAAAGTCAGCAATCGTTGAATTGAATTGTTTTCGGTCTTGAACATAAGCTGTGGCGTCCACAATGGCCTGCTGCGCCGTACCCACCGAACAGGTGGCTATGTTAATCCGACCCCCGTCGAGCCCTTCCATCGCTATGGCGAAGCCTTGGCCCTCCTCGCCCAATCTATTAGCAGCTGGTACCTGCACATCATCAAAACTTATCTGACGCGTAGGCTGGGCGTTCCAACCCATTTTCTTCTCTTTCTTCCCGTAACTGATGCCGTGCAAATGCGCAGGAACCAAAAAAGCGGTTATACCGCGCGCACCAATCTCATCTGCACCCGAGCCCGTTCGAGCCATTACGACGAGGACATCCGTATCGCCAGCTCCCGAGATAAATACCTTACTACCGGACAGTCGATAGGTATCGCCATCACGCACTGCGCGAGTTCGCAGGGATGCGGCATCGGAACCCGCCCCAGGCTCAGTGAGACAATAGGAAGCCAGGGTCGTGCCGGCCACAAGGTCAGGACACCATGCATCAATGACCGACTGCTGGCAGTACTTCCCAATCATGGCGGTGGCCATATTGTGTATTGTCAAAAACGCGGCTGTCGTCGTACAACCCCGTGCGAGTTCCTCAACGATAAGACTCGCATCAAGACGGGACATGGCGAGACCTCCCGCGGCTTCTGGGGTATACATTCCCATAAACCCCAAATCACCGGCAGCTCTTAACGCATCCTTTGGAAAAATAGCTTCCGCGTCCCACAGCGCAGCGTGGGGCCGGAACTCGGACTGTGCAAACTCACGCGCACTGGCGGCGTAGGCTCGCTGCTCCTCGCTCAACTCAAAATTCATGGACATACCTTTAAATAGGGTTGCTTGGGCAGCATGATGTTTCGTTTTCTCCAATACAGTTGTCAATGCTATTGTGTGCGCTGGTCGCTGAGTCTGCAAAGCGAGACAATGTTTACTCAACTGAATTGTAACAACCATGTCCAAACTAATAGACATTACACCGGCTTTTGCTCAGGCAGTTGAGCAGCTTGGTACGGAACATTTCGTACTCACCATCGCTGAGATGCTGTGCGAGTTTATCGGAGCCGATGACGCTACGATCATAGTGTACGGGCATGAGGAGCTTCCCACCATCAGCCTCGCGCGACCACTCGCCGGAAAAGCGGAAAGCTCGTTGACAACCTACCTGACGGGCCCCTTCTTACTCGATCCGTTTTATCGAGCTGCGGCCTACGACAAACAGTTCGGTGTCTTCAGGCTAGCTGATCTCGCCCCCGCTAGTTTTCGCACCTCAGAGTATTACAAAAACTGGTACAAACACTGCGGATATGAAGACGAGTGTGGGCTATTGATTCCGCTTCTGAATGAGAACTTCATTAATATCTCGATGGGCCTGACCACAGGTGGCGCTCGATTCCGTAAGAAACAAACCAAACTGTTAGCGAGTATTTACGATCTCACGGCATCGCTTTGTCGGAAGCATTTTTCAGAGGTCATCGAAGCCCAAAATAAAACTACCTTGCGTGAACGAATGCACCGATCACTGGCTGCATTTGGTGCAAGTGTGCTGACACGACGAGAGCGCCAGGTCATTGAATTGGTGTTGCTTGGCCACAACACTCGACTCATTGGTGAAAAACTAGGCATTTCCATCGAAACAGTCAAACTCCACAGAAAGCACGCGTATGCCAAGTTGGATATTAGGTCTCAAGCAGAGCTGTTCTTTCTGTTCATGGAGGCGCTTGCGCACTGGTCGGGCGATCCAGATACCGACCCACTTATCGCCTACCAAGGCGGTAAATGACGGTGGGTGATCTCACGCTAGCTGATGGATTTTCGGCGCTTAACCGCGGCGATTTAGCGACCGCTGGCGAGGCTTGTAAACAGGCACTGGCACGTGATCCACAGCACGTCCCGGCTCACTTTCTGGTAGGGCTCGTTGCGCTAGAGGGAAAGCAGCGACCGGTCGCTCACGAGGCCTTCAAGTCAGTCATCAAGCTTGATCGCAATCATGCAGCGGCATGGGCTCATATCGCCAAACTTAATGTTGGTGAGGGCAGAATCATCGCGGCAGAATCCGCGCTTAAGGAAGTACGACGAATCCAACCCAACGACCCTGTCGTCATTGAGCTCGCCGGTACCGTATTGAACTCTTTAGGCGAATATGAAGCAGCAGAGCTTTTCTTTGAGCGGGCGCAGCAATTGATGCCAGACAATCCCTCGGTTCTAATGAACCTGGGCAATGTCCGCGTTTTTCTCGGAAAAATCGATGATGCGGTGCACTTGTTTAAACGCGCTATTGCGCTTGAGCCCTCGAGTGCGCAATGCCATTGGGGTCTTGCGAACTCCCAGAAGGCAAGCGACAAAACACACATCACTCAAATGCAGCTGCTGATCGACTCTAGACGGCAGACGAAGCGCGCGCTGGGCTTTCTTCACTATGCTATCGGCAAAGAAAGCGAGGACCTTGGGGAATGGCAGGAGGCTTTTAAGGCCTTTAGTGCCGGTGCTGCTGCACGTCGAGACACGGTAGAGTTCGATGAATCAGAAGAAGTGGCCATGTTCGAAAGCATTAAGTCCACATACACAACGGCATGGCTAGCTAACTGCCCAGCAGGTGCGGACGATTCGGCACCAATTTTTGTGCTCGGTCAGCCGCGAACGGGTACAACACTTATCGAGCGAGTCATCACTAGCCATTCGCAGGTGCACTCTGCGGGTGAGTTACAGCAATTTGGGCTCGCTGTAAGACGGGCAATAAGCCACAACAATCCCAAGCGCTTTTCAAAAGAACTGTTCGCTGCTGCAGCGACTTCAAACCCCGCTGATATTGGGCGAATGTATCTTCGATCGACGACCAAACAACGTGGGAAGCAACCCTTTTTCGTCGATAAGCTCCCAGTCAACTACCTCAACATACCTCTGATCCTTGCCGCGCTACCCAAAGCGAAAATTGTACATTTAGTTCGCGGCCCGATGGACGCCTGCTTCGCGAGCTTCAAGCAACTATTTGCCGATGCCTATTTGCACTCGTACGACCAGGCCGAAATGGCCAGGCATCACGCGCGATATAGAGATCTCATGGCGCACTTTCGCAGGGAATTCCCGAATCGATTCATCGATGTGCGCTATGAAGATGCTGCACGCGACCTGGAGCCAAATGCGAGGCGTCTTATCGATGCACTGGGGCTTGGCTGGGAGGACAACTGTCTAAACTTTCATGAAAGTAAGTCAGGTGTTGCTACCGCAAGCTCCGTTCAAGTTCGCGAACCGGCTCATACGCGATCTATCGGGCGATGGCGAAAATACGAGACCGAGCTCGCGCCGATGATAAATGAACTTCAGCGGCTGGGGGTTCCCTTAGATTAGCTCCGGAGTATACTGAGTTTGCGTTAGTTGACATCGACGTAGATGTCCCTTTGGCAACATAACTGGCAACACACGTAGCGCCCGGTCGCTACGTATACCTAGATGAGGAAACCAATATGGCGAAGGTACTCGGCACCAAGCCCAACTCGAAACTCATATTGCCACTGGCTGTGTCAGCAGCGCTGGTTGGAACGAGCCCAGCAATTGCTCAAACGCTTGAAGAAGTCATTGTAGTAGCCACCAAGCGCGAGCAAGGTGTGATGGACGTGCCACTTGCTATCACGGCTTTGTCGGGTGACTTCATCGCCGACACAAACCTCAATGATGTTAAAGATCTGATCGCTTACACGCCGGGTGTCAGCGGAAACTCGCAAGACTCCTACATCGATGCTGTCAGCATCCGAGGTGTTCGTACCCAAGACTTCGGCGTCGGTGGAGATCCATCATCAGCCTTTTTTAAGAACGATTTGTATGAAGGCCGCAATGGATCGGCCGTCACGAGTTTATTTGATGTCGAACGCGCTGAGATATTGCGCGGACCACAAGGGTTCCTATTTGGCCGCAACTCAATCGGAGGTGCGTTTAGTGTGCACACCCGAAAGGCGGAAATTGGGTCTAACGATGCCTACATGGACTTCGACTTTGGGCAACGTGGACACGCGGTTTTTGAAGGGGCGGTCAACATCCCCGTTAATGACAGTTTTGCGATGCGATTGGCTGGCTATGCCTCCCACGAAGACGGTTTTGCGAAAAACGTTTACTCCGGCAACAAAGAAATTAGTCACAACAAACAAGCACTGAGATGGTCGACACGATTCGAATCGGATGCACTGACCATAAATACGGTGGTTGATTATGAAGATCGAAAACAGTCGGGCTCCATGTATCGAGCTATCGATAGCGGCGATATCTGGGAAGCGTTCGATGGTTATATCGTGGACGACACCACGATCAGTGGTAATGCTGAGGAAATTGATTCCGATATCAGTTCTGGGGATGCAGACAACGGCGACCTGCTAACCATTGGCGTCTTTGTTGACTACGATCTCGGTTTCGCAACGCTGACCTCTAATACCGGCTACAAAGACCATGATTACTACTACTCAGAGGACTATGACGGAACGCCTTTGAACGTCAATAACTTCCAGTTCCAGCAGTCCGGCCAGTACTTTCAGCAAGAGCTGCGATTGACCAGTAACGACGAGGGACCACTGAGCTGGTACACCGGCGTTTCTTACTATGATGAAGACTTGGACGCTGAGTTCACAGCCGTAGGCTCCGAAGATCTGATGTGTCAGTACTACTTAAATTACTACGCCGAATACTATGGCTATGAGTTCTACAGCGGCTGTTCTGATTATTACACTGACTTTTACCCCAGCGCGGATGGCAACTTAGTCGAGACAGGCATGCTCAAGGGTAAGTACACGGGGTGGGCGGCTTACGTCAACCTAGACTACGATTTAACGGACTCACTCACTGCCTCTGTGGGTCTACGATATACCAAGGACGACAAGGACTTTGGAATTTTAGTGCCCGAGCCCGATAGCTATTTGGGACCTTATTTCACCTATGGCTTTGCGACTGCGGAGTACATCGAAGACTCGAAGTCTTGGAGCGACACCACCACACGATTTGCCCTGACATGGGCACCGAGTGACGACGCCATTGTCTTCGCTAATTATACCCAAGGTTTCAAGTCGGGAGGCTTCGGCAGCTTCTGGATACAAGATTCGGAAGGAAACCCACCCGCTTACGAAACAGGCATAACGCAGGCGGATGGTTATTTGCCAGGGACATTTAGACCTGAGCAGATGGATTCCTATGAGGTCGGCTTCAAGACGAGCTACCTTGATGGCGCTGGCAATTTCGATTTGACCGCGTTTGTTTACGACTATACCGACGCGCAAGTTATCAGTTATGTGGATGTTGACTTCGAAGACGATGGCATTATTGATGCGTTCTCAGGTCGCGTACTGAACGTCGGACAAACAGACGGTGTGGGCGTTGAGGCGTCAACCACCATCGCAATGAATGAATACACAACGCTTTACTTGTCACTCGGCTACTTGAATACCGAAGCGACGGGCCTTGAAGATATTTGCAGTCTCGACGGACCTGATGGCGAGGGAACAGGCTGTGAAGGGAGTCGAGTTTTCTGGGCGCCCAAAATGACGGGGGCGGGTAAGCTCGATGTCGCAGTACCAACAGGCAATGGATCAATAAACACCAGCTTTGAAGTGTCCTACGAGAGTGAGCGCGGCGGGAGCTGGGAAGGCTACCGCGAAGGTATGATCGGGTCATATGCCATCGCAAATCTGCGGGTAGGCTACGAATCCGACAATAACTGGTATGTTCAGGCCTATGCTGAAAATCTGTTTAACGAGTTCACCTGGGATGGCTACAACGCCAACGGCGGCATTTTACCCTCGCATTTCTTCGGTCCAATGCGGCCCCGTACCATCGGTATCCGAACGGGTATTAGCTGGGATTGATTAAGCTGCAATAGCCATAGCTTCCTAATCGGCCAGCAAACCGTTTCGGTGCGCTGGCCGAGACGTTTCTGGTGACAACCAGATGGCTATGAAGGCAGGCGCAAAATCCGGATCTTCCACGCTACCCACCCACTCATTGTTGTAGTAGAACCGACTAACGCCACTGTCATCGACATCAAAGATAATCGTGTCCCCCTTTTTGACATCGGGCCACATAGCCAAAATGGCAGACTCCCACTCACCACGTCGAGGGTCGCTAAAGCCGAGGTGGTCCCACTCTTTAGACGTTTGTTTAGTGAGGAACCTGCCAGATATGGCTCGGCTGTAGGTCAGCTCAAATCGAAACGATTTGCTAGGATCATGCCACTGACCAGACTGGGAATAGAGCTTGGAATCAAACACCTTAAAAAACGCGACTCGCAGCTGAGAACTGCCAACGAGAGCAAGCGGGCGTAATTCCTCTATAGTCGTCAGCGGCGCCATAGATGGTGTTGGCTCTAACGTATCCTCGTTAGTCAGCGCCCACTGGGACATTATTGACAGGCAAGCCAGCACCACTAACCTGCGTCGATTCATGTCTCTATAACGAGTTCGCGCTGACTGAATCGAACCATCAGTGGGAGCATGATCATCCACAGGGGTACGAGAATGATCATGGTGGTAACGTCACCTAACGGTAATGCTACGGCACCAAACTTTGCGCCGGCCAAGTAGTTCATGGGTGCAATGGCGCCGAGAATAATAGGTCGCCACCAAACAGCCCCTAAAAAAGCCATCGCACGCGGTAACACCGTCGGAAAAACGAGCCACAAGCACACCATCCACAGTGGAAACAATGTACTGCCAAAATCGAATACTCCCGTCACTGCCAAGGCAAAATCAATACTAATACCAAGCGCTGCGCTTGGTACCACGCGGTTTAGCTCAAAACGAATATTCGATACGGCCGCATAATGGAAAGCTATGAGCACCGCTGTCAGCCACATCCAGTCTTCGCGGCCCAGAACACAACTAAACCACGTGGTCTGAAACCAAACAGCGTTGAACCATGTTTTTTCTACCAAAGTCATGGTGCTGATACGGCTCAGCTCAACACTGGGATCGCACCACGGGTTAATTTAGACCATAAAATGCAGCTGTTTTATCCAGAGCGCCTGTCAGCTTCGAGACGAGTGCGTCGATTTCGGCTTTCGACGTAACAAACGGTGGTGACATGATCATGGCATCGCCAGTCTGTCTTACCATGAGTCCGTTCTCGATGGCGCGATCGCGCGTATAAACAGCCCCTGCTGACTCAGGAGCAAGCCGTTCGCGCGACGCTTTGTCTGCTACCAGCTCGACAGCGGCCACCAAACCTTGGCACCGTACTTCACCAACAACTGGATGGTCTACCAGAGACGCCAACGACGCCGCAAAGTAGGGCGCTAACACAGAAGAGGACTCTTCTAAAATTGATGTGTGCTGTAAGACGTCCATCGTGGCGAGACCCGCCGCACAGGACGCTGGATGTCCCGAATACGTAAGGCCATGAGCAAACTCACCACCGTGGCCCAAAAGCACGTCCGCTACCTTATCGCTCACCAAGCTTCCACCCAATGGCATGTAGCCATTTGTGACGGCTTTCGCAAACGTGATGAGATCTGGCTTAGTGCCATAGGTTTCAAAACCAAACATGTTGCCAGTTCGACCGAATCCACAAATCACCTCATCAGAGATAAATAAAATATCGCGCTCGTCGAGAATTTTTTGAACAGCGGGCCAATAGGTGTCAGGCGGGATAATGACGCCACCTGCACCTTGTATGGGTTCTGCAATAAAGGCCGCGACATTGTCTTCACCCAATTCATCGATCTTTTTAGCCAACTCATTGGCAGCCCACAATCCAAACTCATCAGGGCTCATATCACCACCCAACTCAAACCAGTAAGGTTGCTCAATGTGGTGGATATAATCTAATCCTTGAGTCTGCGCATGCATGGCACTCATGCCACCGAGTGATCCGGCGGCGATCGTGCTCCCGTGATACGCATTTTTACGGCTAATAATTAAACGCTTGCTGGGCTTATCTAACAGCTGGTAGTAGCGGTGAACGAACTTTATTTGTGTGTCGTTTGCCTCGGAGCCCGAGTTTGTAAAAAACACTTTATTGAAGTGGGCCGGCGCCATCGATGCCAGTCGCGTAGCCAGCTCGACAGCCGGCTGGTTGGAGCATCGGAAAAAGTTATTGTAAAACGGTAGCTCGAAAAGTTGGTCGGCAACCGCTTGTTTTATACCATCTTGGCTATATCCCAGACTGCAACACCAAAGACCAGACATAGCGTCTTGAATTTTATTACCATCCGAGTCGTAGATGTAAATGTGTTCCGCTCGACTGACAATCCGACCCCCATTTTCGGCGTAGTCGCGAAAATCGGTAAAGGGGTGCAAGTGATGTTGTTGATCTAGTTGTCGCAGTTGATTCGTTTCTAAGGTCGCATTCACGGTATCATCTCCAGTCAGACATCATATTGTCCACAAGCTGAAGCGACAGCGCCTTACCCCGATCGGGTAAGAGGACTCCATTAAGGGAATGCCGAACCATTATGGTAAATGAAGAATATAGAGGCCTTGTGTACCCATGGGGTCGCCAAAGCCCCATTGCAAACGGGGAGCCCCTTGAAGTCGCGCCGGGTGTTTGGTGGGTGCGTTTTGGTATGCCCGGTGGGCTGGACCATATCAATATCTGGCTACTGGAAGACAGTGATGGTTGGACTGTCGTGGATACCTGTCTAAAGCTCGACAGCGCTAAGGCTCAGTGGGAACAATTATTCACTGGATTTATGGCTAACAAACCCATCGCACGCGTCATCTGCACCCACCTGCATCCCGATCATATTGGCTTGGCGGGCTGGCTTTGTGAGCGGTTTGATTGCGAATTGTGGATGACCCGAAGCGAATATTTAAACGGCAGTCTGTTGTTAAGCTACACCTCAGATGTGGTTCCCAGTACAGCCCTGCAATTTTATAAACGCGCCGGATTTACCGATGAGCTCATGACTACCTACCAGCAACGATTTGGTACGTTTGGGAAAATGTCTGAACCCCTGCCGCATAGCTACAGGCGCATTGTTGACCTTGAAACCATCAATATCGGGGATCACTACTGGCAAGTCGTTATTGGTCAGGGCCATTCGCCGGAACACGCCTGCCTCTACTGCCCGGGGCTAAAGCTGATCATTGCTGGCGATCAAATTTTACCGAGAATTACGCCAAATGTGTCTGTGTTTCCAACAGAGCCCGAGGGCAATCCCTTGGAACACTGGCTCTCTTCGAATACACGGCTGCTTGATATCTTGCCAGAAGATCTGCTGGTGCTTCCTGCGCACCAGTCCCCCTTCAAGGGCGCACGCACCCGACTCAACCAAATTATAGACAGTCACCGCCAATCACTTGCAAAGCTCTATAAAAATTTAAGTGAGCCCAAGACAGTCCCTGACTGTTTTAGATATCTGTTCAATCGAGATTTGAAAGACCATGAAATTCACCTGGCCACGGGCGAAACGATAGCTCACTTAAATTATCTTCTACAGCGCGGTAACGTCACGCGAGACATTAACGCTGACGGACTTTACACCTATACAGCAAACCCCAACTCGGAATTCATCCACGCAGATGACATCGCTGCTTAATCAGTTTTTGGCAAAAACGGCGCGATATTTATATCAGCGTCGCCACCAGAAGGCATGGGGCGATACGCCCGTCGAATCGCTTGCGGTCAGCAACCTCTGTGTTGACGTCGGAGGCGCCCAAATCGGTTTGCGCATGTATCACGGAAATCCTGACAAACCCATGGTGATCTACTCACATGGCGGCGGCTTTGTTGTGGGAAATCTGGATACTCATGATCGTTTTTGCCGTGCATTGTCTGCCCAGAGCGGCTGTAGCCTGATCTCAATTGACTATCGACTTGCTCCGGAATATACCTTCCCGACGGCGCATGATGACTGCTTGGCGGCGACAGAGTGGATCCTGGCTAACCTTGAGAATCTTGCGCCGAATAACGGTATGTTCGTTCTTGCGGGTGACAGCGCAGGCGCCAACATTGCCATTGCATCAACGCTCGCACTGCAAACACGCAGAGGCATTGCCGGTTGTCTGGCTATTTACCCGGCGACGCAACATTACATCAGCGATCTGCCGTCCCACACGGAGCAGGCAACGACAGGCCTCGTGCCTGCAAGAAATATGCGATGGTTTTGTGACACTTACCTCGACGGTTTGGCACCGGCAGAGCCTGTCTTGGAGCGCATGTTTCCTGGCCGACGGACCCCTTTGAATTATTTCCCAAGAACGCTGATCATCACTGCGGAGCGCGACCCGCTTCGCGATGACGGCGCACGCTTTGCAGTCAAGCTCCATCGCTCCGGCCGGAAAATCACCTACAAGCACCTAGCAAAAGCAAGCCATGGTTTTGTCTGTTCCGAGGGGAATTCCGAGCACTTTCAGGAAGCGGTCAACCTCGCGAGTCAGTGGCTTGCGATACCGCTCAGTCTGCAATCGCCTCAAGAAGATTCAGAATCTCTGACTTCTCAAGCTGTCTAGGGCAGAAGTAACCGTCGCCCTCGTCCATCGCCGCCTCTGCGATAGCGTCAAACGCCTCTCGCTTGATTCGTGGGTCAGTCGGCGCAATGCCAACATCCGCAATGAGGCGCTCTACCTCAGCGATAAAGGCTCGAGCGCGTGTTTCCGGATGTCCAGAATCTGAAATGCCGGTCGCCACAGCCAGTTCTGCCAACCGATCAACCGCGGTCTCGCCGTACAGCGTCAATACGTGAGGAAGTACGATCGCGTTGGCATGGCCGTGAGGAATGCCAAAATTAGCCCCCAGCTGGTGCGCTATCGCATGAACATTGCCCACATTGACTTGGTTTATAGCAACGCCGGCATTGTATGCGGCTAGGGCCATACCCTCACGCGCTTCCATGTTACCCGGCTCATCACAAGCCGTGCGAAGCCAGCGAAAAACACCCTGAACAGAGATTCTGCCCATCTCGGTGCGATTGCCTCGCTCCCAGGTCGAAATATAGGCCTCAATACCATGCGTCAGCGCATCAATACCGGTCGCAGCTGTGATGGGCTTAGGCAAACCGACCATGAGACAGGCATCAAGTGCCACCGCTTTGGGGTGCATGGCCTCGCCTGAAATGATCTCCTTTTTATGCGACGTTTGATTGGTAATGACAGCGCCCATGGTTGCTTCACTGCCGGTGCCCGAGGTCGTAGGAATAACAAATAACGGTGCCGCCTCAGCAGGACCCTTACCCATACCGACCCACTTAGTCATATCACCATCGTTGTATTTTCTCAGGGCAATTACTTTGGCGCAGTCGATAGACGAGCCCCCGCCCACCGCTAAAATGGCGGTTGCCCCTGACTCACGCAATACTCGCGCACCTTCCTCAACGTGGTTGTAAGTCGGATCGGGGTCAACTTTGTCATACCAGCTCAAGGTCACGCCATCACGCTTAAGCCCCGCAACCGCCTCGTCTGCCAAACCTAATTCCCGAAGCGCTTTATCGGTCACTACCAGAACAGATGTGTGCCCCAGCTCGATAATACGATCGCAGAGCCGTGCGCAGCTGGCCTTGCCAACGAAAGCCATATACTGTCCTTTAGGCTGCCCCGCAATTAATTTCGCCAGCGCGAAGAACATGCGATTATTGAGCTTACGAAGAAACATTGGTTTAGCCATGACTAGCTCCTGACTCTGCGACTGCGAGCGCTGTGGCGCCACTGCCGCATGACTGTTGTATTTTGTGCCTTACATTAACCCTACAAAAAGCGTAACGCCACCATGTCATATCACTATATCCACATAGACGATTCTGAATCTCTCACCTTACTGGAAACGGAGGATCTTACTTGTGCGGCGGATGAGCTCGTCATAGATGTTGCCTACGCCGGAATTAATCGCGCCGATTTACTCCAGCGTATGGGGTTTTACCCACCCCCGCCGGATGCCAGTCCCATCATGGGCCTTGAGGTCGCCGGAGTCGTCCGCCAAGCCGGCACTGACAGTGGGTTCTCCGAAGGCGAGGCCGTCTGCGCATTGGTTCATGGGGGTGGCTATGCCACGCAAGCCATCGCCAAAGCGACCTGTACGCTGCGCGTTCCCGAAGGGATCGATCTGAGCACGGCGGCCTGCTTGCCTGAGGCCTTTATCACTGTCTGGTACAACCTAATTGACCGCGCAAGGTTGACGCGAGGTGAGACAGTTTTCATCCATGGTGGGATCAGTGGCATTGGCAACATCGCAGTGCAGCTAGGAAAGGCCATGGGGTGTCGCGTCATTGCGACAGCCGGATCCCCTGAAAAATGCGCCACACTTGCGAGTATTGGTGCCGATATCAGCCTGAATTACAACGAAGCGCCCCTCGCGGAGCAATGCGAAGCACAGGGTGTTTTCGGTGCTGTTGATGTGGTGCTCGATATGGTGGGTGGCGACTTTGAACAATTCAATCTCGCGTGTTTGGCAGTGGATGGCCGAATCGCATGCATTGGATTGATGCGAGGTGGTCAAGCCACCATCGATCTCACACAACTGCTCATGAAGCGGGCCACTCTGACCGGTAGTACCTTGCGCCGACTGACTCCCGATGAAAAGGCTCGCTGCTTCCGGGACGTCGCCGAACATATGATGCCCTTGGTGGAGAATGGACAAATAGTGCCGCTGATGGACCGGACCTTTGCATTAGCAGATGCATTGGCTGCACAGACATACATGTCGACTGGGGGTCATGCAGGCAAGCTGCTACTCAGATGCTGACAGTAACGCCAGATGGGGTTTGAGCGGGTATCGCCGGATCTTAATCGGCGATCGGGGCGTTATTGCGTTGGCGTAGCAGGCAAAATAGGAACCCGGACACAGCGCCACTGCCCATCTGTAGCAGTAGGCCCGAAGTTGTTCTAGTAGAGGCTACCAGCACACCGCTAGACCCCAAGACGCGATCAAATATCAGGTAAAGTGTCATAAGCGAGAGGGCTCCCGCAACCGCAAAAACCCAACGCAAAGTTGATGCGTCGAATACACCGCCACCCGTCACTCGATCTACCAGCCAAAATACCGTGCCGTGAAGAATGAGATATAGGGGCAAGTAAACGGTGGCAAGCCCTACCCACTCCGTTGCGGCCATCGCGAGCCGATCGTAAAGACCCACGTCGATGCCAAAACCTTGCAAGGTAGCCGCACTAACAGAGGTGTTGAGTATGACGCTCAGGGTATAGCCAACGAGCACAGCAATGAGAAGATGACGGAATGGCTTCATTAGTCCTCTAAAATGGGCTCTCTACAGAAGCGCAGATCTTGCGCTATAGTCCGCAAACAATCCAGTTCAGGAACGCATCGAATGACCTTACGACATGTCCGACATCTAGTGTTCGCTTTTCTTTTCAGTTGCACAAGCCCGCTTGCAATGGCCGACTTGCAAATGAAAACCATCGCCGAGGGCCTTGATACACCGTGGTCGATTACCGAGCTGCCCGACCAGGGGTTTCTTGTGACCGAGCGCCCCGGTGGACTGAAATACGTATCGGTCTCTGGTGACGTGATCCCCGTGACAGGGGTGCCCGAGGTATTTGCTCAGCGACAAGGTGGCTTGTTCGATGTCGTCCTACATCCTGATTTTTCCAATAACCAGACTATTTTCTTGTCCTACGCAGCCGGCTCGGAAGACAGTAATCGAACGACGGTCGCGCGGGCCGTCTTTGACCGCAACTCACTAAAAGACGTAGCCGTTATTTTCGAGGTAAGCCCCTCGAAACGTGGTGGTGGCCACTTTGGTGGACGCATGGCTTTTCTCGCCGATGGGACGCTACTCTTGACGGTTGGCGAGGGCTACACCTTGCGAGAGGACGCGCAAAAAACCGAAAGCCAACTAGGTAAGCTGCTCCGCATGACAGAAGATGGTGATGCGCCTTCAGACAATCCCTTTGCAGATGCGCCTTACGTCTACAGCTATGGACACAGGAACCCTCAAGGTCTCATTGTCGATGCGTCGTCACAGGCGATATGGATGACGGAGCATGGCCCGAAAGGGGGCGACGAGCTCAATCGCATCGAGCCGGGAAAAAACTACGGCTGGCCAGCCATAACCTATGGCGTTGACTACTCGGGAGCCATCATTTCACCCTTTACGGAAGCACCCAATATGGAGCAACCCGTTACGTACTGGGTGCCTAGCATAGCCACTTCAGGACTCGCACTTTACACTAGCTCAGCGATACCCAGCCTGACCGGTAAGTTGCTTGTCGGGGGCCTCAAAGCCAAAAAAGTGGTTGCTGTGGATGTCTCCGGTGACAGCGCGGTATTGAGTGAGCCCTTTCCAGATCTGGAGGGACGAGTCCGTGATGTAAGAGCCCTTAGCGATGGCTCGGTAGCGGTTATTGACGAAGCGGGTGGCAAAGTCATTCGAGTCAGTCAAGGCACTGATCAGAGCTAATCATTGCTGGCTACAACGCGCTCTAGTTTGCGGGCTTTTTCATCGACCTGCAGTCGTCCTACCTCGGCCCAGCGTCGCCGGACGCCAGGTGACGGCGACAGGTAAAATAGATCACCATTTTGCCCTGTGAGCGCAACTGCGACCCCGTTTTTACGGGCAATGGCAGCATTGGCCTCCATATGGGGGTGTTCCCCGTGAACAGGGATGCTGATCTTGGGTTTTAATATCGAGTAGAGGTCAGCGAGCTCATCCGCACAGGGATGGCCGGACGCGTGTAGCGTGGCGTGTGTCTCATCTGCATGAACGACGCTTACGCCCCGCGCTCTCAAACCCTCGATCAGTCGCAGCACGGACTCCTCGTTACCCGGAATCGTCTTGGAAGAGAAAATCACGGTGTCACCCTCACCCAATGACAGAGACGGGTGGGTGTCCATCATTAACCGATGTAACGCCGCACCGATCTCACCCTGAGTTCCAGTCGCCACGGCAAGCACTTCTGCCTCTGGTAGGTATCCCAAGTGCTCGTGCTCGATGAGGGGAACCTTCGGTTCGAATAACCCCGCGTTTTTAGCTGATCTGACCATAATATCGAGTGATCTGCCTAGCAAGCCGACCCGCCGTCCCGATGCATGCGCTGCGCGAAAAGCACTCTGGACTCGCGCAACATTGCTGGCGAAGCAGGCAATCACGACCCGCCCTTTAAGGGATGTGACAAGCTTTACCAACGCGTCGCCCACCTCTCCCTCTGTCGGTGATCGGCCCGGTTTCAGGGCGTTGGTCGAGTCGCAAATGACAGCGTCAATGCCTTGGCTTGCTATGCCCTGCCAAGCATCGGGAGACCAAGGGGCGCCAATGACAGGGCGCGAATCTATCTTCCAATCGGCCGTGTGCAGAATCCGGCAGTCGTCAGACTCCAACAACAGCGCACACGTCTCCGGGGTCGAGTGCGTTATAGGCAGCCACGTCACATCAAAGGCGCCAATGGTATGAGTGTCGCCGGGAAACACCTCGATTAAAGGCTCCGGAGGTGGCGCACGACGCCAAGCCGCTTTTTTTCTGAGAACTGCGGCGGCAAAAGGCGTCGCGTATACCGGGCATTTCAGCTCCTGCCATAAGTAGGGTACTGCGCCAAAGTGGTCCTCATGAGCATGAGTAATAATGAGTCCATCTAATAGGTCTCGCTGCCTCGCAATAAAGCTCGGATCTGGCATCTGAATGGCTGGTCGGCCACGATGATCTTGTAAATTCTGCTCGAAGGTGATGCCACAGTCGACCATCAACCATCGCCCCTTCGAAGAAAAAAGGTTCAAGTTCATGCCGATCTCGCCGCAGCCACCCAGTGGCAAAAAGGAGGTCAGCGAACTCGTATTGTCATCGCTCAAGGGGGAGAAACCAAATTTAGGGGATCACCAACTATAACCGACTCGCAGGTTATAAGACTGATCGATGGCCTTTTTACCCTCGGCAGCCGCGCCATCATAATCGACCGTAAATTCTGCCGCTGCCTCGAGTCCAAAAAAGAACGGGAATCCAAAGCCAATTGTTGTATCGAGAATAACGCTGTTGTCATCACTCATGTTCAAAATGCCGACGTGGTTCAAATACACTCGAGAATCACCTCCTAGAACGGCACTTTCACCAGTGATATTCCAGTTAGCACCCAAATACTCTGTATCTTCGGCATCCAAGAAGTCGGTTGCAATCCAGACAAACCCCAATTCGCCATCGAGCTTTCCCGCCGCACCATCAAAAAGCTTACGCCCATAGTAAGGGCCTAGGTAACTCCGTAATCGAATATCGGCAAATGCGTCCGCCTCGACAGACGCATTCACACCCAAATAGTGATTCGTCCAATCCTCGAGATAATAGTCATATTTAGAAATCACTTGCCAATTGTCTGCCGATGGTTCGCTCGATCTAACGACGCGACTTTCTCCATCTGCGGTCTCGCTCTGAAAAGAGACAATGGCGGTATCCTGCTCCACATTGGCACGCAACGTAATCCTATCGCGCACACTATCAAACTGGCTGTTAAGTGCTAAATCTAGCTGGTCCGCATCAGTATTCCCCCGTGCAACTGCGAGCGCAGCAGAGGCTAAACCCTCCCACGCGTAGCCCTTGCCCAGCTCCCAAGGCTCGGGATTTAGCTTGCTCACATCACCAAGCTTCACTATCTCTCCATCCGATAAGGCCACCAGACCCGACGTCACCATCATTGGAGCGGTTTCCACCTGCCGGCCATCCTTGAGTAGTAACGTCGATATTTCTTGGTCTTCGGCCGATGCCTGAATATCTTTGATTAATTTGGAATCAATTTTGAGGTCACGACTAAAACTGGTCGATAAGGTAATCTCACCATCTCTGTAATCGATGATATCTGCGACAATCACCGACCCATCCTGCAACACAATTTTAGTGTTGGCCAAGGCCTGAGCAGCAGCCGAAAAGAGCGAAGCGATGAGTAACAGGCCTAGTGTTAGTACTAATGGAAGTAAACGATCAATAGATCGCTTCAGGTATCGCGGTATTATCATCATGTGATGGGTCTGCATTAGAGTCATCGATAAGCTGAGTTAATGTCAACGCTAAACATCAACGTGGAGAACCCAACATGCCGGAAAATGCTAAGGATACCAGCTGCGATTTATTTGTCATCGGCGCAGGGTCTGGCGGTGTTCGGGCATCGCGCATCGCCGCTAGCCTTGGCGCTAAGGTCATCGTCGCCGAAGGGCTCTATTTGGGCGGTACCTGCGTCAATGTCGGCTGTGTACCCAAAAAGCTCTATGTCTATGGCAGTGAGTTCAGCAAAGCCTTCAAAGACGCAGAGGGGTTTGGCTGGACGGTAGGTAAACCGTCATTTGACTGGCCTACGCTGCGCGACAATAAATCTCGAGAGATCGCTCGGCTCAACGCTATTTATGAGCGACTGCTTGATGACTCGGGCGCTACCGTCTTGACAGGCATGGCACGCCTACTCGGCCCCAATACAGTCGAGGTCAACGGCGTCACTTACACAGCGCGCAAAATTCTTCTCGCCACGGGGTCTTGGCCAACCAAACCTGACTTCCCCGGAAATGAGCATGCAATCACATCGAACGATATTTTTGACCTGGTGACATTTCCACGCCGCTTGTTAATTGTCGGTGGCGGATATATCGCAACGGAATTTGCAGGTATTTTTAATGGCCTCGGATCGCAGGTAACGCAGCTGTACCGAGGAGACCTATTTATGCGGGGCTTCGACCATGACATTCGAACATTTGTTGCGGGCGAAATCCGAAAAACAGGGGTCGATCTCCGCTTCAATACAAACATCGAATCACTTGCTCCCGTAAGCAACGGTTTAGAAGCAACATTAAATGATGGAAGCCGGCTAGTCGCAGACAGTGTTCTTTGCGCGACAGGCCGGCATCCAAATATTGAGGGGCTTGGTATTGAGTCAACCCGCGTATCGCTCGATAGTAGGGGCTATGTCAACGCTGATGGCCAATTTCAAACCGATGAGCCCAGTATTTATGCCCTCGGCGATATGACAGGCGGGCCGCAGCTGACACCTGTGGCTATTGCCCAAGCCATGGCCTTTGCCCAATCACAGTTTGGTCATCACAAAAATACGATGGACTATGACTTCATTCCAACAGCCGTTTTCTCCCAACCCAATATTGGAACCGTAGGCTTAACCGAGGAACAAGCCATTGATCGAGGATTGGACATAGCGATTTACTCGTCCGAATTTAAACCGATGAAACACACATTGAGTGGACGAGATGAGCGCACGCTCATGAAGTTAGTTGTCGACAAACCCTCTGACCGTGTCATTGGCCTGCATATGGTAGGACCCGATGCCGGCGAGATTTGCCAGGGGATGGCAGTTGCCATGAAAGCCGGTGCGACCAAGCATCACTTCGATAGCACGGTGGGTATTCACCCAACCGCAGCCGAGGAGTTCGTCACAATGAGAACGCCCAGCCGCTAATGGAACTGGCCGCATGGGAAGTGGTTGTACTTATCGTGGCGGGCTTTGCCGCGGGCCTAGTCAATGTCATGGCCGGTGGCGGATCAATACTAACGGTACCCATCATGATGTTTTTGGGTATGCCAGGGCCGGTCGCCAACGGCACAAACCGCATCACCATTGTCGCCCACAATGCAGCAGCTATGGCTACTTACCTTCGTCATGGTGTTCCCCACGCAAAGCTCTGTTTGAGTTTAACTTTAGTCGCAATCCCCCCCGCTCTTATAGGCGCTTGGCTCAGTACGAGGCTAGATACTGATCAGTTCGAGGGGATACTTGCGGTAGTCATGGTGGCGGTGCTGATACTCATGCAGGCGCCGCAAGGAAAAGCGCAGGGTAGTGCGGAGGACACCCCCAAAAATCTTCTAACTGGCCACTTGCTCATGGCGCTAGCCGGGTTATGGGGTGGCTTTATCCAGATTGGAATGGGTTTCATCGTCCTTCCCATCATGCATCGAGTCATGGGCCTCAGTCTCGTCAGCACCAACATCCTCAAAGTCTTCATCATATTTACCTACACGCTGTTAGCCGTATTTGTTTTTGCAGCAACCAGCGAAGTACTGTGGCTGGTAGGTGCTATTGCCGGGATTGGCAATGTATTTGGCGGGATGGTCGGTGCCAGGCTAACCTTAACCCATGGCGAAAAACTGATTCGGCGCATGCTGACGGTGGCCATCATTGCGATGATTATTAAGCTCGTTTTCTTTAGCTAACCTTCTCGTTATCAATCCGTCTCTTTGTTTGTTGTTCTCTTTGTCTTTGTTTCTCTCGGCGTGCAGGTCGTCTTGGTCCCTAACTCGCCTATGAAGTTATGCGCTTGGGCGATAAGCAAACTTCGACTCTTTTCTTTCGTCCACGTTTTTGCGCGAGGGTGATGCTCTCTAGGCAACCTCATCTGACTTTGACGAACGGCGATGCCGCGTCAACAAGAAGTCATGTAAAGCGACCTACTTGGCCCGCGGGTAGCTCCGCACCTTGCAGACCTGCTATGAGATTTTTGAGCGCGAGTTCGAACATGGCCTGGCGGGTTCGAGCTGTAGCGCTGCCGACATGAGGCAACAATACGCAGCCCGTAAGCTGCCTAAATTCACTGTCGTTGGGCAGCGGCTCATCCACAAAAACGTCAAGACCTGCGCGTAACCGGTGTGCTCGAAGCTCTTTAATTAATGCGGCCTCATCAACGAGAGCACCACGTGCGGTATTAATCAGAATGGCACCATCTTTCATTTTTGAAAGGCGTTCCCGAGTAATCATACCTGCGGTCTCAGGTGTCAGTGCGGTGTGAAGCGATACAATATCTGAGGTCTGTAGTAAGTCATCTAAGTCAACGAACTCGACACCTTTAACAACCTTTTGTGATCTGTTCCAAGCAATGACTCGGCTGCCAAAGCCTTGCAAACGCGCCGCTACTGCTTGACCAATGGGACCCATACCAATGAGACCGACGGTCGATGCGCTGAGATCCGTACCCAGTAGAAAATTGGGTTTCCAGCCCTCACTCCAGGCGCCGGAGCGAATCAATGCATCGCCCTCTGCGACGCGGCGAGAAACACCCAGCATCAGTGCGAGGGCCAAATCTGCAGTACTGCCTGTTAGTACGCCTGGCGTATGGCCAACTGCTATACCTCGCGCTACCGCGGCTTGCACATCAATGTGGTCTACACCTACCGATACTGTTGATATCACTCGAAGTCTGGAGGCATTCGCCAAAAGACCCTCATCAATGCTGCAGGTCAGCGTCGTCAGGAGGCCATCAGCCGTCTCTAACCAGTCAGCCAATATGCCCTTAGGAATAGGGTCCTCGCTGTCCCAACACACTAGCTCGGCATGCTGTGACAGCAGATTTTTAGCTGGCGGAGGTATCGGGAACGTGACGACGACTTTCATCTTAGCTCAACTTCAAACGAGTAAACTGGCGTGCGGCGGTGAATGACCAGAGCACCACAAATAAGACCATCGCTGCGCTGCCTAACCATGCAGTGCCAAAACCCCAAACACTTAATAAAGCCGCCGCATACAACGGTCCAATGATGCGACCGATGGACGACGCCGATGCAGTCATTCCCATCATGCGGCCCCGGTGATTCGCCTCTACGACCTCGGAGGCTATTGCATTTAACAACGGCAAACACACAGTCGCCCCGGAGAAGGCAACAAGTATCATTGCGGGCATCCAAGAGATCGTATCTGCAAGCGCCACGGTCAATAACGATAGCGCAAATGTCACTGAGCCCACCCGTAAGACATTTAAATGCCCAAATGCCCGCGTTAAAGCCGCCAGCAATCCCCCCTGCAAGGTAATCATGGCCACCCCCACAATGCCGAAAAAATACCCCACATCTTGCGGTCCCCAAGAAAACCTATCAGCCACCCATAACGGAAATAAGTAGATAATGGCGCTAACAGAGCAGGTGTGCGTCACGTACTGCGACAGCAGCAGCTTGTTGCGTGCAGGCGCTAATACCGACACGGGAGTTGCGGCCGCCCCGATCTCGCGACGGTAGCCTGAGGGTTTAGCCATTTGTGCTGGTAATAAAAATTGAGCAAATCCTGCCGCAACAATGGACATAACCGCAGCCGTATAAAACGGTAAAGCAAAACTCTGAGAGTCACCTGTCAGCAGACCGCCAAGCACGGGACCTGCAATGAGACCCAAGCCAAACGCTGTTCCCACGAGCCCCATCGCTTTCGCGCGGCGCTCTGGCGGACTCAGATCGGCCATGAGCGCAGTTGCAATGGGCAAGCTTCCTGCAGCCAGCCCTGATACGGCACGGCCCACATATACCTGAATCAAGGTATCGGCCAATGCCGTGATCAGGTAGGCGACACAACTGCATAGCAACGCTAGCACCAAGGCCTGACGTCGCCCCACTCTATCTGACAAGCTGCCCCAAAGGGGCGCCACTAAGGCCGCTCCGAGGGCGTAGGTAATCATGATGAATGCAACGTCGTTGGCGTCACCCCCCAGATTCGGTGCCATAAATGGCAGCAAGGGTATGACCAGCCCAAAGCCCACCAAGTCGATTACGATGACCAAAAACACCAGCCAAATCAGTGGGCTGTGTCGGGTGGACTCGGCTCTTGCCATTAACTTTCTGTCCAGCGATGGGTATCCGGTGCATCGAGGTCAAAAAGATCTAGAGCACGTCCGACGCTATGGTTAACGATGTCGTCCAGCGTTTGAGGGTTCGCGTAAAAAGCAGGTAGTGGCGGTGCTATAACAGCACCCATCTCAGTGGCAGAGACCATATTTTTGAGATGACCTAGATGAAATGGCGTTTCACGTACCATTAGCACCAGTCGCCGCCGCTCCTTCAGCACAACATCTGCCGCTCGTGTAAGAAGAGACGACGTGACACCCGACGTGATCTCTCCAAGTGTCCGGATAGAACAAGGGGCAATTAACATACCGAGGCTTTTGAACGACCCACTGGCAATGGATGCGCCTACATTTCTTACAGCATGTACTTCGGTAGCCAGCGCCTTCACGTCGTCGGCAGAGCGATCGAGCTCATAATGAATTGTAAGTTCAGCGGATTTTGACATAACAAGGTGTGTCTCAACGCCCAACTCTTTTAGTACCTCGAGCGCCCTCACACCATAGATCACACCCGATGCGCCGCTGATTCCTACCACAATACGCTGCATGCTTATCTCACTCAATTTGGACCGATAGCCTACACAAGCTGGGGGGGTCGCGTCGCGGTTTGCACTGTCATTTCCTTGGGTACAGTGAATAAAACCTCGACAGGGTATACCTGTAATGGCAATTCGTCATACACTGCCGATATCCAAAAAGTCGCGGCGTAGCCACTAACGTGAAATTTAGAGTGCTCATATCTGCCCTACTTGCCACGTGTTTAGTGGTGGGTTCGGTCGTGCACGCCTCGACGCACGAGGTGCTGCCCGATAGCTCACACGAGTTAGTTGAATGTCTTGGATGCCATGTCGTCTTGGGCACAGCGGATTCCTCGCAAAACCTGTTTTATTTTCAAGCAATCCGCGACACTCAGATCACTTCTTCAGGCCCAGCGCCTGTTAGCCCCTTTACTCATTACGTCTCGAGAGCGCCACCCAGCAACTGAATCGCATTTATTTTCCGATTCTTTTTTTGCTAGGAGCTCGTTATGACACGCTTTTTTATTGTTGCGTTCACAATGCTGTGGATGCCGCTCGCTTTTACACAAGATACGACGTTAGAAGAAATCGTCGTTACATCATCATTTACACATCAAGTCGAAGGACAAAATGCCCACGCCGTAGAGGTCATCGCTGGCGATAACATCACACAAAACCTGAGTCAGTCACTGGGTGAGCATTTAAGCACCACGCTCGGTGTTTCAGCTAATAATTTCGGCGCTGCAGTGGGACAACCGGTCATACGCGGCATGTCTGGTAACCGCGTTAAGATTTTGCAGAACAATCTGGTCGTCAGGGATGTTTCAGGTATCGGGCCCGATCACCCTATCGATCTGGACCTCGGTAACGTGCAACAAATTGAAGTGGTGCGTGGCGCTGCAGCGCTGCTTCATAGCAACGGAGCCAGTGGCGGGATCATCAATATCGTGGATAACACGATCGCGCGGACCGATATTGAGGAACCGTCAGTCACACTGTCCGCCGAACAGCAAACAGGCAACAGTGGCGAAGGGTTTAGCGCGGGGCTAAAACAGAATATTGCCGGCTTTAACTTCAGCTACAGCTTTAATGGTTTTGACGCACAAGATTACGAGATACCCAGTGGTGCAGTCCTTCATGATGAGGGAGACGACGAGCACGACACAGCGGAAGAGCACGACGAGCACGACGAGCACGACGACGAAATGCGTACGCTTTCGAACTCAGATTACAAAACAAAGGCCCATCGATTTGGGCTGTCAAAAACGGGAGACTGGGGTTACGTCGGCGCCTCTTATCAAGACCTCAGCTACACCTACGGCATCCCCTTCCATGGCGGTGGTCATGGCGGTCATCTAGAGGACCATGAGGGTGAGGAGCACGAGGGTGAAGATCATGATGACGATCACGAGGGCGAAGACCACGAAGGTGAGGAAGGTCATGACGAGCACGAAGGTGAGCGCATATTCTCTGAGACCGACTCCGAGGTTATGACTCTTGAAGGTCAACTCAATGTAAACAGCCCCCTGCTAAATAGTATCCAGTTTAGCGTACGCGATACTGACTACGCCCTTTTTGAGCAACACGCCGAAGAGGCGTACGAGGAAGATGAGGATGAGGGCGAACATGAGGATCACTCGGAGGAGCCCACTCTCTTCACTAACGACTCAACTGAAGTGCAAATGGTCTTCAACTTGGGTAGCGCTGATCAACCGCGACGCCTCGTCATGAACCAAGTGACTGAAAAAGTTGCTGTCATCGGCGAAGAAGCCTTCATGGAGCCGGTTAAGTCCACCGAGACGACCCTTGGCGCATTCGCGGGTTTAAATACCGCAGGGTTTGATATCGATATTGGTTTGCGATGGGATGATGTTGAGCGAAAAGGAACAATTCGTGAAATGCACCAAGACGACGAGCATGAGGGAGAAGAGGAGCACGACGATGAGGCGCATGAGGGAGAAGAGGAACACCATGATGAGCACGCTAGCTTTGAACTCGAGCCCTTTACCTTTAAAGACCAGTCTCTTAGTGGCGCAGTTACCATCGGACGAGAGCTTACGGATTTTCTAACCGCGTCGCTGAATGTGGCTGTCGTTAATCGAACGCCGTCTGCCATGGAATTATTCATGAACGGTGAGCACTTAGCCGTAGCACGCTATGAAGTGGGCGATGCCAACCTCGATATGGAGCGATCCAATAATCTCGATTTCAACCTGCTCTATGACGACGACACCTGGTTCGCTCGCGCTTCAATCTACCGAAATGATGTCGACAACTACGTTTATCTTCGGGATGAGACAGAGGAAGAGCATGTAGAGCACGAGGCTGGTGGTGACGAAGATCATGGTGAGGAGATTCACGAGCACGGTGATCTGCTACTCGCCGAGTACGCGCAAGGGGATGCGACTTTCAATGGCTACGAAATCGAGATAGGTCGACGTTTTACGCTTGCTGGGGGCGAACTTGAAGTCCGCATCCAACGCGATCAGGTCAAGGCTGATTTCAGCGCAGGTGGCAATGTTCCTCGTATCACACCGTCAAGAAACGCATTTGCGGTGGACTATCAGCGAGGCTTATCGCGGGCAATGGTCGAAATGCAGGATGTGGCGAGCCAAAATATGATCAGCAGTTTTGAGACACCCACTTCGGGCTATCGGCTGGTTAACGCGCGGTTGTCTCATAGCATCGATCTAGGACAGGGCGCAGTACTAACCGTGAGCGCTTTTGGGCGCAATCTGACCGATGAGGTCGCCAGAAGCCACTCATCATTTGTAAAAAACGAAGTGCCATTTGCCGGTCGCAATGTCGGTGTTAAGGCCAGCGTTTCTTTTTGATAAAAAAGACGACGCGAATATAAAAGGGTTGTCCTTGAGCCGGACAACCCTTTTTTTAAATGCACTATCCGTCAGCTCGCGTTTTTACGCTCATCCAGCATCATTGCCATTTGTTTCCAAACTGCGTTGACGGCCTTGAGGGGCCGCACCATAACTTTAAATTCAATAATTTTGTCACCGTCAAACGTGATGATGTCGACACCATTCACGTGAATGCCATCTACCATGACGGTAAATTCCAGCACGGCCTGGTCGTCCTGTATAACCTCGCGAACATATTGAAAGTTGTCAGATAGGGCCTTGTTCGCGGCTTGCAAGTACGCGTAGGTAATCTCGCGCCCCTGTTGCGGCGTATGGACCACGGGCGAGAAAAAGGTACAGTCCGGGTGCAAGAGGTCATATAGCGTCTTCATATCACCACGCGACATGACGTGGTGCCAGCGATCCAATCGATTCATCTTCACTCCCCCTAAGCGCTTACATTGTTACTTACAGTTGCGTGATGGACGCGTCGAAATCCCGCTGCGCCTGCTGTCGGACCTCATACGCTGCTTGACCACGCAACCGCTCCGACGACCGAACACGCTGGTCTCTGCGGCGTCTTTGTGCCAATACGACCTGGTCGCTAAACAGTGTCGCCTGGTACTCACCGGCGACCAAGGCATCTACCAGCGCGATGTCTATACCGAGTCGGTAGGCTATGCGACTTGGACGAATTCGATTGGCATGAAATTCGGCGACTAGTCGAATTTGTTTCGCTTCGGTGAGATGGCACTCTCTTGAGTAACCCAGCGGCGGGTTGGGTGCTCGGTCACCTGAGGGATGGCTCGTCACTGAATTTCCTTAACTTGAATCGGGTTGGTCGCTGGTAGTGTAAGCCCCGAGCGTTCAAAATCCAGTCGGAGACAATACACAAAGTGTAGATTAACTGGTTTCCATAACAATAACGTGGCTTAGAGGAATATGAAATGAGCCTTTCGACTATGATTCGTCCCGCCATCATTGCGCACCGCGGTGCCTGCGGATATCTCCCGGAGCACACGCTGCAAGCGGTGGAACTAGCACATCAGCTTGGGGCGGACTATATCGAGCAAGATGTTGTTCTGTCATCAGATGGAATTCCACTTGTTCTACATGACGTCACGCTGGAGCTAACAACTGATGTTGCGACTATCTATCCAAACAGACATCGTAACGATGGCCTGTTTTACGCGATTGATTTCACATTGGAAGAGATAAAACTGCTCAGTGTTCACGAGCGCACAGACAGAAACGGAAATCGCGTATTCCCGGGACGTTATGCTGGAACTAATATGCGATTTCAAGTCCCCACGCTGGCCGAAGAGATCGCGCTGGTAGATCAGCTTAACCAGAAGACGGGTAACGATACTGGCGTGTACATCGAGCTTAAAAGGCCGGAGTTCCACGAGGCTGAAGGCACTGACATCTACTCAGCGGTCGTTGGGGTGCTCTCCGACTTCGATCGTCTCGGCAACGATCCGCGGACAGTTATTCAATGCTTTGATCCTATAACACTGATGCGCTTCAAATCCGACGGTATTTTTCGGGGCCCCCGAGTCCAGTTAGTACTAACCGAGAATGACCCTGCTATGCGAGGCGATTTTGAGTCGATGCATACGCTCTCAGGTTTAGAGCAAGTGGCGACGTACGCACACGGGATTGGTCCTGATGTAGCCTCGCTTCAGACAACACAGAGCGAGCCCAGTGAGATGGTTCGCGCCGCCAAAAAGCTTGGTCTTTTTTTGCATCCCTACACCCTTCGAGCAGATTCCGAATCCCTACCCGGTGTAAACTTTGCAGCGCTACATAAAAAACTATTCATTGATCTAGAAGTCGATGGCGCATTCACCGATTTCGCTGATAAAACGCGTCAGCTTCTTACGCAACTAGGGGTAAAGACATAGTGTCAAAAGACACGCACCGGGTTCACAGAAGAACAAAGATCGTCGCAACAGTCGGTCCAAACAGCGACAGTGAAGACATGATCGGTCGGCTAATCACCGCGGGAGTTGACGTTTTCCGACTAAACTTCAGTCATGGGTCGACTCAGCACCATCAACTTGTAGCCGAGCGTATCCGAAAACAAGCGCGACACCATGATCGCTATGTCGGTGTGTTGGCTGATCTGCAGGGACCAAAAATTCGCATTGCCAGTTTTCAAGACGGCAAAGTCCTACTCAACGCTGGCGACGCTTTCCAACTGAGCTTGAACATAGGCGCAGACGACGGCAACGCCTCTGGAGTCGGGATTGAATATCAAGACCTTCCCAAGAGTGTCATAGCCGATGATGTGTTACTGCTCGATGATGGCAAAATGCGGTTGCGTGTGGACAGCGCTACTGAGACTGATATTGATTGCACCGTTCTTGTTGGAGGAACGCTGAGCTCTCGAAAAGGAGTTAATAAACTAGGTGGTGGTATTGCAGCGCCGGCTCTGACCGAGAAGGACAAAAGCGATATCAAGGCAATGCAGGCTATTAAGCCGGACTTCGTCGCTATCTCTTTTGTGGCGTCAGCGGCCGATATACTAGAGGCGAAGGGCCTTCTTGATAGTGCTGAGATCGATGCGGCGATCATCGCAAAAATCGAAAGAGCGGAGGTGGTGGCTGATAGCGATTTGTTAGATGCCATTATTGACGCATGTGAAGGCGTAATGGTGGCTCGTGGTGATCTTGGCATTGAGGTTGGCGACGCTGCACTCATTGGTATCCAAAAGGACCTGATCTCCCGGGCGCGCAAACGTGATCGTATGGTCATCACCGCCACTCAGATGATGGAGTCAATGATCAGCAACTCCATGCCCACAAGAGCGGAAGTATTTGACGTCGCGAACGCTGTGCTGGACGGGACCGATGCGGTCATGCTGTCAGCCGAAACTGCGGTCGGTGCGTTCCCGGTCGCTGTCGTGAGCGCGATGGCCAACGCCGCTATTGGTGCCGAAAGTCATCCCGTCGCTCGAAAGTCTCGGTATCGACAAGACCGTGAGTTTACATCGCCACAAGAAACCATCGCCTTGTCTGCCATGTATGGCGCCAATCACTTTCCTGGTGTGCGCGGTATTGCGACCCATACAGAAACGGGCGCAACACCTACCTTGATGTCGCGATTGAGCTCGGGGCTCCCCATTTTTGCCTTGAGCCGTAGTCCCGAAACGCTGCAGCGCTTGGCACTGTGTCGGGGGGTAATACCGTTGTACTTTGATATCACAGCGTTTGACATCTCAGACATCGAGACCCGCACGATGGAGTTTCTCGGTGACACTGGATTCATTACTAAGAACGACTATATTTTAATGACTATGGGTACGTTGATTGGGCAACCCGGAGCGACAAACGGGATTAAATTGCTGTCGATTGGCTAAAATGTGACATCGCCACAAAAGGTTCATTAGACGTTCGGCGCGATACGGCCTATAGTGTCGGCTCGCGTATGGTGTGCGGACGGTCGGTACTCGACTGTTACGGCCTATGTGAAGTAGTGCATAAGCACAGTTATATTTTTAAACGATAGGTAAAATAGTATGTCTACAGTTACAGGTACCGTTAAGTGGTTCAACGAGACCAAGGGTTTCGGTTTCATTGAGCAAGAAGGCGGGCCAGATGTGTTCGTTCATTTCAGCGCCATAAAAGGTGATGGATTCAAGACCCTTGCAGATGGTCAGAAGGTCGAGTTCACCGTTACAGCAGGCCAAAAAGGTCCCCAAGCCGAGAACGTTGTCCCGGTATAAGAATTTTTCCCAGTTACAAAAAAGGCCGCTCATAGCGGCCTTTTCTTTTTGTGGTCTGGCACTATCCTATATCTTTAGCCAATTCCTCAAGGCGCCGCTCCTCGCTAGAGATATATTTAAGCCACTGATCAGCGTAAGACTTCGCTCTTTCGTCCTTTCTCGCCTCGCGGAACGCCCGTCGTGCCGCAGAAAAATCGCCTAGATTGAAATAAGCCATGCCTAACGCCAAGCGGGCTTGATCCGGACGCTTTACGCCGCCTTTATCCAAGCCCTTAAGAAGCGCATCTACCGCATCTTTGTTTTTATCAACATCGAGATAGACGTTGCCAAGACGCGCATACAACTCGCCTTTTTCAGACTTCGATGCTGCCGCCTCTAACATCGGTAGGCTTTTCGCAACCTCTTGAGCCTGCCGCCAAGCAACACCTGCTAACTCATAATTTTTAGATTCCGTTTCCACAACTTCATCTGCAAACCCTTTCTCCAAAACCCGAGCGGCTGGAAATGGCACCTCAGCATTTAGGTAGAGCTGCGATAAAAGTACGATATCTTGACTTCGGTCAAGTAAGTTCTGCTCGTAACTCGCCTCCAAAATAGCGAGCTGCCGTGCATCGTCTTTCTCCTCACCGTAAAGGTGAGACGCTTGTACCCAATACTGCTTTTTTGGGTAGTACATAATCAAGATTTCGAGAATATCCAGAGCTTCCGCGTAATTACTACGATCGAAATGAATGAAACGAGCCAAGTTATACCACTGCTCCTTCGGTAGCTTACCTGCCGCCTCTTCACGCTGAATCGCTATCTGAATATTTTCAAGACTTCGGTCGTAGTCCTTGAGCTGAAAATAGCCATTAGCAAGCAACACATAAGCATTCGTGCTCGGGGTTTCACTCAGCGACATCCACTGGATCAGAGTATCAATGCCCCGTTCCCACTTCTCCTGAAGAAAATACAACTGCGCCACTGTGTACAGTGTGCCGACTTCTAATGCCACTGGGATATCAGGGCGCTGATCAATCACCTTTTGGTAATAGTTTAAGGCGCCTTCATAGTCTTCTACGGCATAACGTAAATAGGCGTACGTGTTATACACATTGGCCAGCTCGTAGCCATTAAGCTTACTTTTCTTACTCGTAGCATCCAGCATATCATCGAGAACTTCTTGTGCCTCAACATACTGCTTTGCTTCCGCAAACACCTGGGCCTCTGCCAGTTTTTCATAAATATTGTTACGAAGCGCGGGCGTCTTCCTGGTCTCACGCTCTTTCTTTGACTCTTGCGCCGACGCGTAACCAATAAAACCCGCATCAAAAACCCGATCTACAACAACCACGGACAACGAACAAGCCACCGTCAATATGCTGGCCATCAGTGAGCGGGCTAGACCATTAGCTAATGCAGCCATTATCGGCGACCTCCCTCGAGCTCGTATGTAAACTTGTTTTGAACGCCAGCAACCTCAATGGCTTCACCATCAACCACACGCGGCTTGTACTTGAACTTTAAAGCGGCCTTCAGTGATGCCCGCTCAAAAATACCCTTAGGTGAGCAGTCGGTTTCATTTTCGACATAGGGATCACGAATAGCGCCGGTCGTCGTCACTGTATAGGTAACAATGCAAAAACCGGTAATGCCGCGGGTTTGAGCCCTACGTGGATAAATCGGTGCGACTTTAACAATTGGCAGATATTCACCGTCACCGGACGAAAGACCTGACGCGTTAATGCTCACATTAACGGCGACAGTGGGTGCCATATTAGCCGAACTCATATCGAGGTCGGTATCAAAGTCGAGTGGCTCCATGTCAGGCGGTGGCTCGTCTGGATCTTCCACCTTCTCAGGTAACACTTCCTTTAAATTGGTTTCAATAACCTTATCCGGAACAACGATATCGGCTATTTTCCTGGCCTTGACGTCCTCCTGTTCGAAGTCGCGCGTAACCAAGCTTTGCATGATGTAGAACAGGCCGATAGCGATGGGGATCGCTACAACAGCTCCAACGATTGATCGCAGTGTGGCTGGCATTCTCTTACTCATCTAATGTCGAAACGCAGGGCGGCGCAGAAAACGTCGTACGCAAGGTGTCAAACAGCTGTTCAACCACATACGCCGGACTTTCTTGGTCGGCCTGAATCACTATATTGGCACGTGGCGTCTCATCCTTCGCCGATTTTGCAAAGAAGTTAGCGCGCTCTAGTTTAATCTCATTCTTGTTGTAGTGGATCTTGCCTTGCTTATCGACGGCAAAAATAATGGTGCCATTCGGACAAGCTTCCGTTGTCCCAGCGCCTGGCTTAACGATATCAACGCCCGGCTCCTTCACAAACGACGAGGTCACAATAAAGAAAATAAGCATGATGAACACGACATCGAGCATCGGTGTTAGGTCAATTTGATTTTCTTCTTGAGCCCGAGCGCCCCTACCTGCTTGATCTCTTAAACTCATAACTTAGCCTTTGTCGGTCGCCCAACTTACATTGTATTGACCGGCCTCTCTCGCCGCATCGGCAACGTCCGCAACGACGCCAGATGTTGCGCCTTTACTGACCTTGATCGTCACCGGAGCCTCGGGGTCCTCAGCAAGCAAGCGCTGGATATTCGCACGCACCGCTCGTACATCAACGCGACGATTCTCCATCCACAGTTGATTGTCGGACGCAATTTCTACCACGATACTGACTGAATCATTTGGATCCTGCGGCTGATTGTCGTCAGGTCGATTGATTTCAATACCCGCTTCCTTCAAAAAGGACGCCACCACAATGAAGAAAATGAGCATGATAAATACGACATCAAGCATTGGCGTCAGATCAATTTCCGCACTTTCCTCTGCCTGTTGCTTTGCTATTCTTCTCACTTAATTGCCCTCATCTCGCCACATCAGTGGTCAGAAGTCAGTTGGTCCTCGAGAAGCTGCTGCTCACGCAGAGCGATTCGCTGTAGCTGCGTGTTGGCAAACAACCCTGACAACGCTGCAACCATGCCGGCCATCGTTGGGATAGTTGACCGCTCAACACCACCAGCCATGGATTTTGCATCACCACCACCCGTTACAGCCATCACGTTGAAGACTTCGATCATCCCCGTAACCGTACCAAGCAAACCAAGCAACGGACACAAAGCAACGCAGGTGGCAATAAGTGCCATGTTGTCATTAATAACACTTCGGCTTTCCGATAGCAGCTTTGAACGGATCTGCTTCGCATTCCAAGACTTGCGCTCCGGTCTTACTTCCCAGGCGTTGACAGCGGTCATCCGGTCTGATTTCCAGCCGCCACCTAGAAAATAAATGAAGCGCTCGATAATCAACGTCCACATGAAAAACACGAGGGTGGCGATAATCCAAAGTACGTCGCCGCCCTTGTTCATGAACGCCATAATGGTATCGAGCAATTCTGCCATTGGCTTTAACTCCGTCCAGATACCTGATTAATTACCCGACGCCTCAGAGCGCTCAGCAACAATACCCGTCGCCTGTTCGTTGAGGATATGGATTATTTTTTGGGCCCGACCATTGACCACGGTGTGTAGCAGAACCGTAGGAATCGCCACTAGCAAACCCAGTACCGTGGTAATAAGCGCGCTCGAAATACCGCCGGCCATGGCCTTCGGATCGCCTGCGCCAAAGATCGTGATGGCCTGGAACGTAATGATCATCCCGGTAACGGTTCCCAAGAGACCCATAAGCGGCGCCACTGCAGCAATAATCTTCAATAGCGTCAAACCCGACTCTAGCTTCGGCGTCTCGCGAAGAACAGCCTCTGCCATCTTAAGCTCTAAGGTCTCGGTATCAATAGATGGATTTTCCTGGCTAACCAGAAGCACACGACCCAGCGGGTTGTTGGCATTTGCTTCGCTCGACTTCAGCTGACTGTTCACAGCCGCACCCATCATGGTCAGCATGATCACGCGCACGATCGCAAGCAAGAAGGCAAACGCACCAACCGCAGTAATGGCGTAACCAACATAGCCGCCTTGATGCCACCGCTCCTCAATTGTCGGCGTATCAATGATAGCGGCCAAGAATGAACCACCCGTTGGTCCCGTTGGATCAATACCGAACGGATTTAGACCGCCAGTTGCATCGGCTAGGGTCGCAGCCTTCGCAACCGAGCTACCGCCTGGCTGACGAGGCAACTCTGCGAGCTTCTCATTACCGTAGGAAAGATAATTACCGTCGGCATCGACAATGTTAAACGCACCGATCCGAACCACTTCTCGGCTAGCAATTTCACCCGATGGCGTCGCAACGTCCGCTGTGAAACGCGATACAACCCCTTGCTGAGTAATCTCGTTTAAGAGCTCGTACCAAACACGCTCGATCTCCTCGATCTGCGGCAGTTTGTCAGAGCCTGTCATCTTAGCGATCAGATCTTTCAAGAAGCCCTCACGATTAGGGAATTCCGAACTGACAAGTGACACCTCAATGTTGGAAGCCAAATCGCCCGACGCCGCCGTTAGGTGGCCAAACAATTCAGCAAGCGTTCCCAGGCGCTCTTTCAGTTGCTCCTGCTTCGCCGCAATCAACAGCTCGTTATCCTCAAACTGCTTCTCAAGCCGAGCAGACCGACGCTCTTCGGCCGCTCTCTCTCGCTCTGCACGATTGAGCTCCGACTGCTGATTGGCTTTGTCTTGAGTGAATCGTTGTTCACGAGCCTGATTTTCACCTGCGGCGCGCGACCGCCCCTGCTTGACGAGGTCGAGTAGGTCACTCATATTTTGCGCTGCCACTTCTTGTGGCGTAGGTCCAGCCGGCACTTCTGGCGCAGCTTCGTCTTGCGCTACGGCGCCGCCTGCGAACAAACCTGCAATAACAAAGGTCGTTGCTTTTAGAAACTTAGCATTCATCTTAGTTGGCCTCCGGAGCCGCGATAGGCATGTTCAATAATTCAATAGTCGCCTGCTTTTTAGCGATACGAACGGCTTTTCGCACGGTTGCCGAGTACTCGCCGGAAGACAGGACTTCCCAGCTACGACTATCGTTATTCCAAGCCCGAGTCTCTGCACCATCGGTGGTCTGCGCCACCAGTGCAACTCGGCCGATTCGCAACATATCCACTTCGCGATCTGAGCCGTCGACAGCAATGGTATCTGAGTAGGCCTCGATGCCTCGACCGTACTGCAGCTCAATCGAGTAAAGCTCCAAGATCTGCCTAAAGGCTTCAGCCGCCGTCACATCCGAACGATCCAAATTAGCTCGAACTGCCTCGATATTGCCCTTACGCGTGTCCAGATCAAACGGCATATCGAGATCAATGAACTGCTCCAAACCATCGAGCATACGTGCCACCAACGGCGGAATTTGACGCTGGATGACTGCCGCATCCGAAATCGACTGGTCAATATCAGAAATACGGCGCTCTTGATTCGCAATCTGGCGCTCGAGACGGGCGTTGTATACACGCAGACCGTCAACCTGCTTCATGACGGTCTTAAAGTCGGAGAGCAAGTCTCGTGTCTCATCCGCTAAGCGGTCGATTTTAGCCTGCGAGGAGCGAGCCTCAGCAGTGCGATCGATACCTACCTGCGCAATAGCATCGAGCGAGTCAGCGTTCGCAACCGCAGCACCGCCTAACAAGCCGGAGATCATAGTGGCAGCGCCTAAAAATGTTTTAAGCCGATTGATAGTCATGGGATTTATCTTTCCTCACGCAAAAGAATTCGTGGTCCATTAATGAACCGTTTTCCGTCGTTACGGTAATTGCTCGGTCGCAGATCTACTTATTGCTACTTTTTATCAGCAGACGCGAGGTGTGACTCTAAAGCCTCGCACCCCTCTACGCAATATTACCGAGGCGCCAATTGTTCAAAATTACGAAATAACAGCGCGTGTTGTTACTTCTCCAGCTCAATTATCGAAAAGTCGTGGCTATTTTGAGTCCCAGCCGCAATATCGCTGCGCGCGATCTCACGCCAGGATTCAAGTTCGGCGAGGTCGAAAAATGCATCTCCCTGAACACGCCCGTGGACTCTGGTCAAAAATGCTCGCGACGCAAAGGGCAAGGCCTGTCGGTAAACCTCAGCGCCGCCGATAACCATGACGCTGTCAGTACCGTCAATGAAGGCCTGCCCCTCCGCAACCTCAATAGCCTGTGACATCGAGGTCACTGCGGTTACCGATGCCGCAGTCCAAGCAGAATCACGCGTCAGTATGATATTGAGTCGTCCGGGTAATGGCCGCCCAATTGACTCGAAGGTTTTTCGGCCCATGATAATCGGGCGTCCCATCGTCGTTCGCTTAAAATGCTGTAAGTCATCTGGCAGATCCCAAGGGAGGGCATTACCGCGCCCGATCACGCCATTGTCGGCAACGGCGACGACAAGGGACACAGGGAGGGACGTTGTCTCTCTCACTTTACACCGCCACCGGCGCCGAGATATTCGGCTCGGGATCGTAACCGACGAGCTCGAAATCCTCGAAGCGGTAGTCATAGACACTAGCTGGCACACGCCTGATGTGTAACTGAGGTCTCGACTTGGGACGCCGAGCCAACTGCGTTTCGACTTGATCCGCATGATTTCGGTAAAGATGGCAGTCGCCCATGGTTACCACCACCTCACCGGGCTCGAGGTCTACTTGCTGACAGAGCATGTGCACCAGCAGTGACACCGATGCGATATTGAACGGCAAACCTAGGAAGGCGTCGCTCGAACGAATATACAACATGGCACTGAGTCGGCCATTTGCCACATAGAACTGGTAAAGCAAATGGCAGGGCGGGAGGGCCATGCGGCCTGCTTTTACATTCTCTTGTGGCGACATCGACTCATCGGGCAAATATTCAACGTTCCATGCATGAAAAAGAATGCGTCGGCTTTCTGGCCTATTTCTCAGGCAATCGATCACGTAATCGATTTGGTTTATTTCTTCGCCACTCTGTGTCGGCCAACGGACCCATTGCGCACCGTAGAGAGGACCAAGGTCTCCCTCTTCTGTGGCCCACTCATCCCAGATTGATACCCCATTTTCTCTGAGCCATTGCGTATTGGTATCACCGCTTAGAAACCAGATCAGCTCATTGACGACACTTTTGAAATGCACTTTCTTGGTGGTGAGGAGCGGGAAGCCCTCATTTAGATCGAAGCGAAGCTGCCGGCCGAATACTGACCGCGTTCCCGTACCGGTCCGATCGCCTCGATCTACACCGTTGTCACGTATATCCCTAATCAGATCCAAATATTGCTGCATGTATTGAGTCCTAAATCCTGTCGTTACGTCTGTAGGCCCATAGTATGATTGCCAAGCCCAGGGCGATCATCGGTAATGATAACAGTTGCCCCCGAGTCACCCAGCCCAGCGCATCAAAGCCTATGTGCGCATCGGGCTCTCTGAAAAACTCGGCCAATGACCGGAAAACTCCATAGCCAAACAAAAAGAGTCCCGCTGCCGACCACTGTGGACGAGGCGTCCGCGTGAACCAAAATAGGATGAGAAATAGCAGCACACCCTCCAGTGCAAACTGATATAGCTGCGACGGATGTCGAGCCAGCCCCTGAGGGTCGTTGGGGAACACCATCGCCCAGGGCACATCGGTCGGACGGCCCCACAGCTCTTGGTTTATAAAATTACCAAGCCGGCCCAAGGCGAGCCCAACGGGCGCGAGCGGCGCAATAAAATCCACCAGGGCCGGGAACGCGATGTTTTTGTGCCGACACAAGAACCACATAGCGATGACAACACCAATAAAGCCACCGTGAAAGGCCATACCACCCTCCCACAGGCGAAAAATCCGAAGCGGATCGGCAAATAGGGAGCCGCCGCCGTAGAACAATGCGTAACCGATCCGACCGCCCAAAATAATTCCGAGCGCTGCATAAAAAATCAAGTCATCAACTTGATCTTCAGCGATGGGGGAATTCGGTAGTCGTGCTCGCTGCCTCCCAAGCCACCAAGCAAACATTAGCCCGCCGACATAGGTCAGTCCGTACCAGTAGATAGATACAGGACCAAGGGAGACTGCAACTGGATCTATCTGCGGATACTGAATCATATGCCCCTCCTGCCTTTACTGATCTCGCGATCATGTTGCCCCACCGACTGCCTAAGACCTAGATCAAACGCAATTCGATCTTCTCGCTAAATCTATGTTCGCCTCGAACGCCTTCTCGGCTTTGTCTTTGGCAAACTAAACGTCATTAACTCAGCCAACGCCGATCTGTAAACTTGCTGCTTGAAGTCCACTACGGCAGATATGGGGAACCAATAAGTGACCCATTTCCAGTCCTTAAACTCTGGCTTGTCATCAAGATCGAGGCGAACAGATTCATCGGGGGCATCTAACCTAAGTAAAAACCACTTCTGCTTTTGTCCAACACAGACAGGTGACTCATTTTTCCTTATGAACTTCGCGGGTAAGCGGTAACGCAACCAGCCTTTGGTAACCCCCAAAATAGTTACATGCTCAGGCAGTAATCCTACCTCTTCTCTCAGTTCTCGATACATCGCCTCTTCGGGGGACTCATTGGCATTGATACCGCCTTGAGGAAACTGCCAAGAGTTTCTGCCTTTTACGCGCTTACCCCACAAAACCTGTCCATCTAAATTAGTCACTACGATGCCAACGTTTGGCCTAAATCCCGACTCGTCAATGACGCGGTCTTTTTCTGCTGTGCTCACAGATATCCTCTAACAACGCGGGTGCGCGCGCCTGTACTAAAATGACAATAAATCGTAGTGTCCCACATCATGAGACTCTCTGCTCGCAACCCACACCGTATAATTCGTTAAAAAGGCCTCACTATGGGTTTAGCGTTATTCGACCTCGACAACACTCTTATTGCTGGTGATTCGGATCATTTGTGGGGCGATTTTTTAGTCGCTGAAGGCTTGGTTGACGGCGAATCTCGCAAAGCAACGAACGAAGCTTATTACCGACAATATCAAGAAGGTCATTTGAACATAAACGAGTACCTCGCCTTCGCACTTGCACCGATGGCCGGCATGACTAAACCCGCAGTGAGGACGCTGCAGCGACGATTTATGCAGCAGCACGTCGAACACATTTTGTTGGATGCCGCGTTCGATTTACTACAAAAGCACCGATCGCAAGGCGACACACTGATCATCGTGACGGCAACTAATACCTTGGTCACGCGACCCATCGCAGATAGGTTAGGTGTCGATCATCTCATTGGCTGTGAGGCTGAATTTAAGAACGGGTGCTATACCGGAAAACCCACCGGCACACCTTCATTTTCAGAGGGTAAGGTTACGCGCATAAAGCAGTGGTGCACAGAGCACAAAACATCGCTAGAGGGCGCTATTTTTTACAGTGACTCTCACAATGATCTGCCGCTCTTGCGGGCTGTCCATCAGGCTGTGGCCGTTGATCCGGATGCCACACTACGCGCCGAGGCAAAGCGGTGTGGATGGGATGTTATCTCACTGCGAAACTAGCCTTCCTCGTCACAGAGGACGATGTATTCCTCGGCAGACAGCAGGACATCGAGCTCGCTCATGTCGTCAGGCTGCATCTTAAAAAACCAGCCGTCATTGAACGCATCAGTATTGACGACCTCTGGTGTGTCCTCTAGTGCTTCATTTATCGCGAAGACTTCCCCGCCAATTGGCGCATAAATGTCGGAAGCGGCCTTCACCGATTCGACCACCCCCGCTTGATCTCCAGCTGCAATATGATCCCCAACCTCAGGCGTCTCAACGAAAACAACGTCGCCCAATGCATCTTGTGCGTGTTCGGTAATCCCTACTGTTACCGTACCGTCCTCCTCGCGACGCACCCATTCGTGCGTTTTCGCATAATACAGTTCGGATGGCGTTTGGCTCATAGGTCAGTCCTCTGAAAGGGTAAAGCCAGAAGAATAATGCTGACGAACAAAGCTAGCAATTGGATTATGGCAAAATCGGTCAAGTTACATGTCATACAGCACAAGGTCACACTCGAACTCAGGAAGAGCCTGTCGCCTGCTCAACAAACCACTTCTTTGCCATTGGCAGTGTGTCAACTGAGTTAAGTCCCCAATTACGCATCATGGTAAGTGCTGGATTGCGGGAGCCAAAACCCCATTTAAAGGCCTGCATCATAGCCATCATGCTCAAGTTTTCACCCTTTCGTTGACGCTCGTAGCGCTTCATCGTCTGCGAGGACCACCATTCGCCTCGCCGCTGATGCACCCGAACAATTTCCTCACCCAACACTTGCGCATCAGACAGACCTAAATTGATCCCCTGACCTGCGAGCGGATGAATAGCGTGCGCAGCGTCCCCCACCAGAACAAAACGCCCGCGTGAGTAGTCGACAGCGTGGCATTGAACCAGGGGGAAAACTTGGCGCGCGCCAACAGCAATTGCACGAGGACCACGATCTGATAGCGCCCTGTTGAGACCACCAAGGAAATCATCATCGGTCGCGTCGACCCAGCGCTGGCTCAAATCTTCGTCAAGTGACCAAACAATTGAGCAAACATCAGGCTCAGCGAGCGGAAGCAATGCAAGCGGCCCTGTCGGTAAAAAAGCCTGCCAACATGCTTTGTCATGCCCTGGATTCACTTTTATCGTCGCGACGATTGCGTTCTGGTGATAGCGCCACTCACGTGTCCGGATTTGAGCAAGGCCCCTGCTCTTTGATCGCCCACCATCGGCGCCGATCACCAACTCAGCGGCAATAGTTGCGCCATTCGATGTCTCGAGGGCGACGTCATGTTCACGAATCGACAAACCCTCTAACCGCGTATTCCAGTGTATATCTACATTTGGGTAAGCCTCAGCCCGATGGACTAGCGCCCGCGTCGTAATCGATGACTCCACGATGTGGCCCAGCGCGTCAATATGGAGATCGCTGGCTGAAAACTGGATCTGACCGGTACCTTCTGCATCCCAGACAATCATGTCCGTATAGGATCCGATCCGACGCGTGTCCAATATCGATTGCCAGACCCCTAAGCTCTCTAAAAATTTGACTGATGCGGGCGTAAGCGCGGTTACTCGACGATCCCAGTCATGAATGCCACGCCCGGATTCAGAGGCGGCAGGCGAGTCATTGGCATCAAAAATCGCTATCCGTAACCCAGTAGAGGCCGCCGCAAGTGCAGTGGCTAGTCCGACAACGCCTCCGCCAATAACAGCTACGTCCACTCGCTGGTCCGTCACGCCTAGCGCCTCCCCATGCCAAACTCACCAATGCCTCGGCGGATTGGGGGCATGATATCGACAGCTGACAGCGCGGCACTGCCGACTGTGTCCGTAATGGGGTGTGGCTGATCGAACAGATCCGACAAAACCGTCGTGGCCAATATGGTCTGTTCATGATCGGCTGAGCTCGCCCGCTCGAATGCCATTAATCGCGAGAGAGCGCCGAAGGGTGCGTCAGTTGCCAGCTCCGACTCAATGAGTATCAGCAGCCGCTTGACATCGCGTATCGACAAATTAAACCCCTGGCCCGCCACCGGATGGACTGTATGTGCCGAATTCCCGAGCAGAACGCACCGCGCTCGGACCAGCTCTCTACTAACGACTACGGAGAGTGGCCAACCCGCGCGACGACCCATTTTGACTAGTTTTCCCACTCGCCACCCTATCGTCATTTGGAGCTCACGCAGAAAGTCCTCGTCGCTGAGAGCTAACAAACGCGCCTGGGTGGCTTCGTGTGCACACCAGATGACGTTGTAACGGGGCTTATTTGAATCGGAATGCGGAATCGGCAAAAAAGCCAGCGGCCCCTCATCGGTAAAACGCTCGAACGCGGTACCGTTATCGACGCCCTCAGCCTCACAATTAACCGCTACGGCGAATTGTGTTGCCGCACGACGCTGCACCGTAATTCCCAGGTCGCTCCGTAAAGAGGATTCTGCCCCATCGGCAATAACGACAAGATCCGCTGATAATTCTCGACCATCCTCAAGCTGCAAAAGCGGTAAATCAGACGCTGCAGTGAGTTTGACAGCCCTGTACCCTTCAACAACTTCAACTCCTGCATCGATGCAGCGGCGCAAGAGCGACGCCTGTAAGAGGGGATTTTCAACAACCCAGCCCATCGGCTCAGCACTGACTTCGTCTTCCAACAGCGCACTGCCAAATCGCGAACGCCGAGACACATGAATGCGCTCTATGGCCTTAGCCGCACCTGACAGCTCTGACCAGAACCCCCACAACGCCAATAGATCTTTTGAATCACGACTAAGAGCCGTCGCTCTGGTATCAAGTGATGCTTGGGCTCCGTCAGACAGTTCACGTTCTATCAGGGTGATTGACAGCCGGTCTCGGAATTGCTCGCTCGCTCGCGCCGCTAGTAACAAGCCAGCGAGTCCACCACCAACGATCAAGAGTCGCGGGCGTTCCGTCACTATGCCGCTGCCATGAGCGCTTCAATTTCATCAGCGTCTTTTGGTACCCCTGACGTGAGGACATGGCAGCCACTCTCCGTTACAACCACGTCATCCTCGATCCGCACACCAATGCCACGCCACTTCGGATCGACCGTCATATTGTCTGCTGCCACATAAATGCCGGGCTCAATGGTGAGAACCATACCCGGCTCTAGCGGCCGCCATTTCCCATTTATCCGATAATCACCCACATCATGAACATCTAGGCCAAGCCAGTGTCCCGCTCTGTGCATGTAAAAATCGGTGTAGGCGCCTGACTCAATCAAATCATTAAGATTGCCCGACAATAGCCCAAGATCGATCAAACCCTGCGTTATCACCTTCACAGTCACATCGTGTGGGTGATTCCACTTTTTACCTGGCTTCGTGGCGGCGATAGCAGCGAGTTGCGACTTGAGAACGACGTTGTAGATGGCCCGCTGCTCGGGGCTAAAACGCCCATTAATCGGAAACGTTCGGGTAATATCCGCGGCGTAGCCGTGATACTCGCATCCGGCATCGATCAACACGAGGTCGCCATCGGCCATTTTTGCATCGTTTTCGGTGTAGTGTAAGCAGCAGGCATTCTTGCCGCTTCCAACGATCGAATTATAAGCAGGAAAACGGGCGCCTTTTTCAGCAAAGCTATGCTGTATCGACGATTCAAGATGATACTCGAACCGGCCAGAGCGACATTCTCGCATAGCGCGGCAGTGGGCCTCAGAGCTGATGTCGGCAGCTCGCTGCATGATGCGAAGTTCCGAGTCAGACTTAATCAATCGGTGTTCATGTAAAATAAACGCCAGGTCAGAGATATCCCCCGGCGGCTTCGCACCTGTTCTAACCTGAGTACGAATGTGATTGACCCACCCCAAGACCTGCCGATCGACAAGATCATCGTGTCCCATGGAGTAATAAATTGTCGATCGACCCTCAATCAGCCCTGGCGCTATTTCATCAAGGTCCGAAATCGGATAGGCATCGTTCATGCCAAATCGCTGAACAACACCCTCGGGACCCTCCCGGTAACCGTCCCATAGCTCACGCTCGGGATCGCGATCTCGGCAGAACATTAATACCTGGCCCTGACGTCGCCCGGGTAATAGAAGCAAAACCGCATCAGGCTCTTGAAATCCCGTTAAATAGTAAAAATCACTGTTTTGTCTGAAGGGATAAGCTGTATCTCGGCTCCGCGTTACCTCTCGCGCGGCGGGAATAATGGCGACGCTATCGGGCGCCATCTCTGACATCAGACGCTTTCGCCGCAATGCGTATTCAGACTTGCCAATTTTCACGATTATGACTCCCTATGGTTAATAGCATCTTGGACGATGCTGATAGCTGCCAAACGAACATAGTCTACCAATTCTTCGAGCTGCCTCTCTGCCTCTTCCGTTTCCTGAAGGTCGGTCTCAACTTGGGCAATGGTGGCGAAATCTTTAAGCACATCGGCGACTTCTGGCTGAATTGCCGACCCAGCTGCCTGAGTGACCGTCATACCCTCAGTAAATCCCGATATAAAACCAGTAATCCAATTTGAAAAAGATCGCAGCCTCTCCTCTAGGGCGTCGTCGTCATCGGGCAACAGCAATCTGAAGGCGTAATCACTATCAACAATGGCTGACATGGTAGCGAGGTTAACGCGTGACACCACGTCAACCAGATCCCCTTGTAATTGCACACCCACCGCTTTTTCAACCGAGGCCAAAGTTTGATTCAAATGAAACTGATCATCCGGATTGAAACCGGCCCCCATTAAACCCACCAAAGCGCCGTGTAATTCGGAAGGATTAAGTGTCTGTCCAGCGTTGAAGAGTTGATCGGCAATTTCTTCCCATTCGGGCATGTCTTCAAAAGCACCCAATAAATCTAGCATGTTATGTCCACGTTAAGAGCGCCTAGATAATCCACGACGCGGTGATGTGTCTTTGATTGACCCGTTTGAGCCGCTTACCTATAGTGAAGCTCAAACGCAGGAAGGGTGCAATCTCAGTGACAGATAAGCTTGTGAAAGCGCTTGAAACAAAAGTGAATGACCTTATCGAGCTCAGTATGGAGCTGAAATTAGAGAATCAGGGGCTGAAAAAACGCCTCACGGATCTTCAGCACGAGAAGCGCAATCTTTTGGAAAAGCAACGACGGGCCAGCGACTACGTCGATCGCTCGATAAACCGACTAAAGTCCATTGAGAATAGTCAATAATGCGCCAACACACCGTAAACATTGAGATCTTAGATAAAAGTTATCAGGTCGCCTGCGAGCCCGAAAAAGAAGAAGAGCTTCGCCGAGCGGCACGCGACCTCGATGATCAAATGCGCGCTATTCGCTCATCAGGTAAAGTCATTGGGCTGGAACGTGTCGCAATTATGGCTGCACTCAATCTTAGCCATCAGGTGCTTCTTCTCAATTCAGGCATGTCGCTCGACGATTCGCAAGAAACCACATTAAAAGACGTCTCCGGTCGAATTGACGAGGCACTTTTTCAACTCCGACAGTTTGAAATAGCTTAAACCTATCTCGATTCGGCTATACTCCGCCTTGACCTGGTGTATTTGCTAGACCGTCAGTCCTCGAGCCGATAAAGCACCACCCGGGGATTTCCACTCTTCGCTGTTGTGCAAGCCTGGTGCGACCGGGAAGCCTGATGCGAGAGGGAGGTCTCCACCTTGAACCGCTACGGTTCAAGGGCGACACCGTCGGCGGTACTCTGGGTCAGACTTATTTTTTAAGATTGCTGCGACATGCAAGAGCTAAAAAAAATCGTTCGCAAAGAGGCGCTCGCGAAGCGACTAGCGCTGACCGTAGACAAACGACATACGAACAGTGTCGCGATTGTCACCTTACTTGCGAACTCGGATTTGTTTCTGACGGCCTCGACCATAGCAACCTATATCCCACTGGCTTCAGAAGTTGACGTCTCCATCCTGCAATTACGGCACAAACACACCAAGGCTTTCGCAGCGCCTAGAACACAATCAAATTTTGAGATGCGTTTCCATCAGTTGAATGACACAACCCGACTCGAGGTAGGTGCGGGGCAGGTTCAACAGCCCACTGAGGCTGCGCCCGAAATAGCCCTCAAAAACATCGATCTTTTCCTTGTGCCACTTGCTGCCTGCGACATGAGAGGCAATCGGCTAGGCTTTGGGCGCGGCTATTACGATCGGGTCCTCGCCAACTCAAAGGGCTTCAAGCTAGGCGTCGGTTTCCGCTGCCAGCTGCTCGAGGATGTCCCATTTGAATCGCATGACATTCCACTCGATGGCTTTATCAGCGAGGAGGGTTTGATTCGATTTTAAGGTTTTTGCAACGTAACGCCTGAGTTGCCGTCAGAGATTAATCTAGGGCTTGCTGCCAACGCTCACCAATGACGTCGGGACCAGTGGGTGGTTCGCGAGCCGTTAGTGCGCTAGCGGTGATCACTACGATGAAGCCCAATAACAAGGCGCTAAAAAACCCTGGCTTTTTCTTGCCCAACATATCCCCCAGGTCTCTATCTGTCCTTGTGCTAATGCGCTGCCTACTACTCACTAATGTTTGTGAGTTTCGCTTATCATAATGGTAATTTTTTACAATTCAAGCGGCTTCAAATACGCGTCATAGGCTGGATTCTGGGTTTCTTCCCAATACCGGAAGCCAATACTATCCAGTGTATTGTCGAGACGGCGATCGTTACTGCCAATGCCAGTGACTCCCACGAGTATCCTGCCGTACGCAGCGCCATGATTACGGTAATGGAACAGCGAGATATTGAAGTCTGCACCCAAGGCATCCAAGAACATGAGTAAGGCCCCTGGTCGCTCCGGAAATTCAACGCGAAAAATGCGCTCAATCCCGTCACACGCAGTTGTCTTACCACCAATCATGTATCGAACGTGCAACTTAGCCATTTCATTATCGGTCAAGTCGACCGCGCTATAGCCATGATCAAGCAGTCGGGAAGTCAACTCCGACACGTCGTCTGTCTGTGGGCGTACCGTGACGCCCACAAATACGCGTGCGCTCGTCTCATCCGAGCTCCGATAGTTAAATTCTGTTATGTTTCTCTTGCCAATCACCCGACAGAACGCCCTGAAGGCGCCCGGCTCCTCTGGAATCGTGACGCTGAGAATGGCCTCGCGACGCTCACCTATATCAGTCCGTTCGGAGATATAACGGAGTCGGTCAAAGTTCGTATTGGCGCCGCTGAGAACGGCAATGACCGTGGCGTTACCCACATTATTAGCTGCGAGATAGGTCTTCATACCCGCTATTGCAAGCGCACCGGCGGGTTCTGCGATGGCACGCGTATCGTCAAATATATCCTTTACTGCTGCGCACATTTCATCCGTAGTCGCTGTGATAATGTCGTCTACATATTGTTCGATGAGCCTGTGCGTTTCGGCCCCTACGCGCGCCACAGCACACCCGTCCGCAAAGAGCCCAACCTCATCTAGGGTTACGCGTTCGCCCTTCTGCCGCGCAGCGAGTGCACAAGCGGCATCGGCAGGCTCGACACCAATGACTTTTACTCCAGGCCAGGCATGCTTGAGAAAAACAGCCATACCAGAGAGCAAACCACCGCCGCCACAGGGAATGAAAACATAGTCGGCAGGTGTTGTGATTTGCTGTGTGATTTCGACACCAACCGTGCCTTGGCCGGCAATCACTTCCGAATCATCAAACGGATGTAAATAGGTTGCTCCACGTTCAGCTACCAGACCACTGGCAAACTCTGACGCCTGATCAAAAGCATCGCCCATTAGCACCACGTTGGCACCGCGCCGCTTAACAGCATCAACCTTTATAGCGGGCGTAGTGATTGGCATGACAATTGTCGCGTCAACACCCAGCCTCTGCGCTGCAAGCGCGACGCCTTGCGCGTGGTTACCAGCAGAAGCCGCGACAACACCACGGGCGCGCTGCTCATCCGACAGCGACACCATTTTGTTGTACGCGCCTCGGCACTTGAAGCTAAATATAGGCTGAAGATCCTCTCGCTTCAGATGGACGTCACAGCCGAGACGCTCAGACAGTAAAGGCGCTGGGGTCAATGGGGTCTCAGTCGCAACATCATAGACATCAGCGCAGAGAATCTTTGCTATGTATGGATCTGTCATGGGGAACAACGTGCAATAAAACGCCAGTTTACGCCATTATGGAAGATAGCGCCGCCTCGATGAACAGTCGTCCATATTTAGAGTGTGCTGGCGTCATAGCGCTCCTGCATTTGAGTCAATGACAGTGGCGAGATCTTGGATGCGTGCCCTGCGCATCCGAATGACTCGTAACGGGCGATACAGATATCGCGCATAGCCACCAAACTCTCTTTGAAGTATTTTCGCGGATCAAATTCGGCTGGATTTTCTGCGAGAAAACGCCTAATGGCCCCCGTCGAGGCGAGTCGAAGGTCCGTATCGATATTGATTTTCCGAACACCGTGTTTGATACCCTCAACCACCTGCTCAACGGGAACACCATATGTCTCAGGGATGGCACCGCCGTATTGGTTGATAATTTCCAACCAGTCCTGTGGTACAGCAGATGACCCGTGCATCACGAGGTGCGTCTCAGGAATACTGGCATGGATTGCTTTGATTCTATCGATCGCCAAGATGTCGCCTGTCGGGGGCCGCGTAAACTTGTAGGCGCCATGACTCGTTCCGCAGGCAATAGCCAACGCATCGACACCGGTGTCAGCCACAAACTGCCGAGCCTCATCCGGATCCGTCAGCATCTGATCGTGCGTGAGTTTGCCGGCTGCGCCCACTCCGTCTTCCTCGCCAGCCTCTCCCGTCTCCAACGAGCCAAGGCACCCCAGCTCGCCTTCAACAGATACCCCGCAGGCATGGGACATACTTACCACCTCGGCCGTCACCCGGGCGTTGTAGTCATAATCCATGGGGGTTTTACCATCAGTACCCAACGACCCGTCCATCATCACGGATGTGAAACCAAGCTGTATGGACCGCTGACACACTGCGGGTGACGTTCCATGGTCTTGATGGACAACAATCGGCACACTGGGAAACTCAGACACAGCGGCGTCCATCATGGCACGTAAAAAAGGTGCTCCTGCATATTTCCTGGCACCGGCACTGGCTTGCATGATGACCGGCGCATCGCAGTGGGCCGCCGCCTCCATAATAGCCCGAGTTTGCTCTAGATTATTCACGTTAAAGGCGGGCACACCGAACTGGTACTCCGCCGCATAATCCAGCAACTGCCTCATGGTAATTAACGCCATATCATTTTCCTCTCACACCGGTCACTGGTCTTGATATTCAGATAAAACAGCCACTGCTGGCAGGGCCTTACCCTCCACAAACTCTAAAAATGCACCGCCACCCGTTGAAATATACGAAACCTGATTAGCGATATCGAATTGATCGATGGCAGCCAGAGTATCGCCACCGCCTGCAACGGAAAAAGCGTCGCTGTCAGCCACCGCTCTCGCCAACGCCTCTGTACCTGAGGCAAATGCGGAAAACTCAAACACCCCCACCGGTCCGTTCCATAAAATAGTGCCCGCTTTGAGTAATACCTCTCGGAGCCGCGCTTGAGACATCGGGCCA
>CAJYAI010000009.1 GCA_913064725.1 uncultured Alteromonadaceae bacterium
CGTTGCTGTGCTCTCAGTACCGGTTTCATTAGGTATGAAAGGACAGTTTTGCGCCCCGTGAGAATATCGACGTCCACCGTCATGCCAGGAATGATCGGCTGCTCGGGTCCAAAGTCCACATTTCGAGTCCTGACAGTCACCTCGTAGTAGGGCTCGTCCTCACTATCTAACAGCGTATCAGCACCAATCTGTTCGATAGTGCCCTCCACACCGCCATAGACAACAAAATCGTAGGCCGTGAACTTGACGTTTGCCTCCTGACCCGGGGCTAGGAAGGCAATATCTTTGGGTTTTATTTTCACCTCGAGCAACAACGTATCGTTTGCCGGAACAAGCTCAACCATATCTCGTCCGGGCAGCACAACGCCGCCCACGGTGTTGTAGTGCAGCTGCTTAATGGTCCCCGCTAAGGGGGCAGTGACCTCTGTGTCACTGACGCGATCGCTGAGGCCGGCGCCAGCCTGTGACAAGGCCGCTATTCGATTGTATGTCTCAGCCAACTTTTCTCGGGTCTCGTTAAGAAACTCGAGCCGCACCGTTTCAATGTTACTGCTCGCCTCCTGCACCGACGCTTCAACCCGTCTGATACCCGCTCGCACCTGCTGTAGCTCGCCCGTCGCTCTGTTAACTTCACGTTCCAGACGAAGTATCTCAACTTGAGAGGCGGCCCCTGATGCGACTAGAGGTCTCGTGACATCAAGCTCATCTCTTGCCAGGGAGGCTTCAGTAACTAACTGATCCCGTTTAGCCTGCAGTTCAAGCAGCTCTTCCTCCCGCTGTCGTTTTTGCCGACGCGCAATTAATTCCTGTGTCTCGAGCTGAGTCCGACTGGTTTGAAACAGTTTTAGCTCCTCAGACACGACCTGTGGCGCTAATGCGCGCATGACAGAATCGGGCTCAAAATCGCGCCGAGAGACCAAGGCGTCTAAACGCAAAGCCCGTATCTCAAGCCCCTGCCGCTCAGCCTGATTTTCACCCAGCGAGGCCTCTGAACGGGTTCGATCCAACCGCACAAGCACCTGTCCACGCTCGACGATATCACCCTCAGTTACCAGTATCTCCTGAACGATACCGCCGTCTTGAGAGCCGATCACCTGCACCTGACTAGAGGGAATGACTTTGCCAATACCGCGCGTAACCGTATCTATACTGGCGAGGGCACTCCAGAGTAAAAGGCAGATGAGCACAGCGAATACGGCGTAGACAAGACGCCGCGCATGAGTCGGCTCTTGCTCGATAATCGCCTCATCAGATAACTCACTCCAATCGCGCCTAACTGCGTCGCTTGCTGATTGCGCCTCAGACATCTGCTCTCCCGATTTTCCCGTCTCTCAGGGCAGCGACGACCGCATCTCTCTGCCCATCCGCCACGATCTTGCCGGCGTCCACAACCAGAATGCGGTCGGCCAGCGACAGCAAGGCATTTCTATGGGTGACGACAATCAGAGTCCTACCCGTCATAAAGCTCTTCAGATTTTCAATAATAAGACGTTCGGTACTCTGGTCCGTGCCGCCCGTGGGCTCATCCATAATCAGTATCGTTGGCTCAGTAACGAGTGCGCGCGCGACCGATATACACTTGCGCTGCCCACCTGATACAGAGTCACCACGCTCTGATATCGGCATATCAAAGCCGAGAGGATGGCGATTTACCCAGTCGGCGATACCTGCCCGCTCTACAGCCCGTATCAGTTGAGCATCGGTTATGCCCGGTCTTGCCAGCGCGATATTCTCTCGCAATGTCCCTGTAAATAGCGTCACATCCTGAGGTACATAGCCTACCGATCCTCGGTACTCACGGGGATCAAGCTGACGTATATCCACACCATCAATGCGAATCTCGCCCCCAGTTGCTTGGAATAATCCCAGTGCTAGCTTTGCAATAGTTGACTTGCCTGACCCAACGCGACCAAGGACCGCTATGTGCTCACCCGCTGCCAGCTTGAACGATACCTGGGTTAACGAGTCAGAGTCCGCGTGAGGGTATTTGAAACTCACGTTTTTAAAGTCATAGGAGCCGGCAAACGAATCGCGGGAAATGAACGCCTTCTCTTCTTGGTATTCACTGGGCGTTGCAAATAAGGCATTTAATGATTTCATCGCCACCTGCGCATTCTGAAACTGTGTCAGAAGCGACCCGAGCTTTGCAAAGGGACCGACGGCCCGGGTCGATAGCATCATGCTGGCGATTAACCCACCCATACTCAGCTGGCCGGCGGCAATCAGATACACGCCGACCACGATCACTGCAAGCTGGACAATACGCTGTATCGTCGAACTACTCTGCGACAGCTGGAGATTGAGATTGCGCGCAAGAAGATTGTGACTGGCCAGAAACCGAGTTGCCTCCTCCCACTGCCGCTGCATCACGGACTCTGCACCCATGGCCTTCAGGGTCTCTAATCCCGATAATGTTTCGATCAAGGTCGAATTCCGTTGTGCACCTGCGGCGTAGCTCGTTTCAGTAAGCCTCTCCAAGCGCGGTCTGACGACCATGGTAATCGCCAGAAGTAGCACTATTCCGGCAATGATTGGCAACATCATCAATGGCGAAATCCAGGCAATGACAGCAATAAAAACCAACGCGAATGGGATATCGATTAGCCCAGTGAGTGTCGCCGACGTAGTGAAGTCTCTCAGAAACTCAAAGGAGCGAAGATTGGCGGCATAAGCGCCAACCGACAGCGGTTTGTGCTCTAAACGCATGCCTAATGTTTTCTCGAGAATGCCAGCTGACAGAGTGATATCGATTCTGCGCGCTGCGTAATCTAAGAAATAGCCGCGGGCGATTTGCAAACCCAAATCGGCCAACAGCGCGATCAGCACACCGACTGTTAGCATCCATAACGTTTCGAAAGCCGCGTTTGGAACGACCCGATCGTAAACATTCATTGTAAAAATAGGCATCGCCAGCGCGAGCATATTGACAAAAAAAGAAGCGAGCAGAACGTCTCGATAGATTCCTTTGTGCTCAGCCATAGCCGACCAAAACCAATGGTCTTTATGCACGCCAAGTGCACCCAATGGTGATTTGCTCAATTTAAATCTAGGTCTGGCCAACAGAACAGTTCCGGTGGCCATGAGCGCGAGATCTTCTAGGGTGCTCGTGACTGGTTCATCACCCGCGTCTGGACGATATAAGTGTATCGTTCCATCCTCATTGACCGCCTCGAGAACGGCGCATTGATTATCCTCGAGGAGAATAAGGGCGGGCAGTGCCGCACGAGGAATGGTCGCGACATCGAGCGCCTGCAGTCTCGCTCTGAGCCCAGCGCGTCGAGCCGCCCGAACCAACAAGGCCGGGGTGAACTCGTCAAGCGTCGTTGGTAAACCGGTTGTTAATGAATGCGGCGTTGCGGGCACCCTGTGGTGAAGCGCAATGCGCTGCAAGCAGGCGACAAGCGCCCTTCCGTCAGTCATCGGAACGAGGGCATCACTTGTTTTGGTGCCAATTTCCAACCTTCCCCCTTGTCGTACAGCTCAGCATCGGCCTACCACTCTGCCTTACTACTGCCTCGCATAGCCTGTCACTAACACTTGCTGCATGTAATGGGCGCTGAGTTCAGCCGACTCCTATCAGCCGACTCCTATCAGCCGACCCCTATCAGCCGACTCCTAACAGTCAGGTGTCGTGCGACCCGTTAGAATGACTAAAACCCCCAAAACGTGTCTGTGACTTTCTCCACATATTACGCCCAAAATCGCGCAAACTGTGATTTCCGTATCACTTTACAGCGGCTGACGGTTGCCTGCAGACCTATTTCACAGATTTATCGGCGGTCATCGCCTCTAAATCCATCTGCGGACATGGGTTTAGTGCGAGGAAGATTGATGGCCTGAGCCTTAGCCAGGGTTGCATGCGTTTTTTAAATGATCAGGCTGTCGCCCAGCTAGGCGGCGTACGCCTTGTGCACACGGGCCTAGCGAGTCCTGCTAGAGGGTTTTGCTATGAGGCGCCGAGTGGGTTTCTGCGCTCTGTGCGGTAGCAATGAACCCACAAAAGCACCGTCGTCAACAGAATGACTGCACCGCTTTGATGGGCTGCGGCAATAGTGACATTGACGTAGGAAAGAACGGTACTAATTCCCAGCAAGATCTGCCCTCCGACGGCTGCTAGCATGAGTCCACTGGCCAACCGTAGTCGTCTATCAGATGACGTCATCAAGCTTTTTGTCGCCACACCCAGCAGAACCGCACCTGTCAAATAAGCAAGCATTCGGTGGTTGAAGTGTATGGTTGTGACTTGCTCAAACGCCGATACAAGCCCGTCTCTGTACAATGCCGGCGGTATGAAACTGTCACCCATCAACGGCCACGTTGGAAACGACAGTCCGGCATTCGTGCCGGCAACAAAGCCTCCGCTTAAAATCATGACGTAAACGAGCGCAAGCACTGCAAACACAGAGTCACTCACGTCTGTTCTCACCTCTCGGGCGGGCGATAGCAGGCCGATAGTCAGCCAGACGATGTACGCGTAGATGCCAACAGCGAGTCCTAAATGGGCAGTGAGCCTGTACTGAGAGACATCGGGGCGATCGACTAGACCACTTTGCACCATGTACCAACCCATCAACCCCTGGCAGCCACCCAGAAATAGCAGGAGAATCAAATGAGGCTTTAGTGACGAGCGCACCTTTCCCAACCACAAGAACATCATGAGGGGGACGAAAAACAAGATACCAATCAGACGCCCCAGCATTCGATGCAGATACTCAAACCAAAAGATCTGCTTGAACTCATCGAGCGCCATACCGGTGTTGACCAATTGGTACTCCGGGTACTGCTTATACTGATCGAACAAACGCACCCAATCATCAGTCGACAGCGGTGGCATGACGCCCATAATTGGCTGCCAATCGACCATCGAGAGGCCCGACTCCGTTAAACGCGTAACGCCGCCCAACAAAATCATGCCAAATATCGTCACGGCACAGACGATGAGCCAACGCCCAATGAGCGCGTCATCGGCATTCTGAGTTACTGCTGTCATGTTGCCCCCCAAACCAGTCCCTTAGTTTAACAAAATCAACACCACGATGGACGACTGAAGTACACTCTCGGCCCGATTAAGGAGTGCTCAGGTATGACGCTGCTGCGTTTGAGTGATGCCGAGTTACATTTCGGCACGCAAGTCTTGCTCGACAACCTCAACCTGACGATCGCGAGAGGCGAGCGGCTAGGCTTATTAGGTCGAAATGGCGTGGGTAAAACCACCCTGTTTCGAGTACTGACTGGCGAGCAGCAAATCGATGACGGCGAGCGCTGGATCGATCCGACCGTCAAGCTGGCCCGACTCGAGCAAGAACTGCCAACCGAGAATAATCTGTCTGTTTTTGACTGCGTGGCAGGGGGACTGGGCAACATTGGCGAATTACTCGTCAAGTACGGCGAGCTCGCAATGTCCGACAACGAAACTGACCTCACCGAAATGGCTGCGGTACAAGAAGTGTTGGAAGCAAACGACGGTTGGGCACTCCAACATCGTGTCGATGCCACACTGACACAGCTAGGGCTGAATGGTCAGCAGCAGTTAAGTGACCTATCAGGGGGTTGGCGCCGACGCGTGGCGCTCGGAAGAGCCTTAGTCTCCGAGCCAGATTTACTATTGCTTGATGAGCCCACCAACCACCTCGACATCCCCACCATCACCTGGCTTGAGCAGCAACTTAAAGCATTTAACGGTGCGATCGTGCTCATTACCCACGACCGACGTTTCTTGCAGGCTATCGCCAACCGCATCGGCGAGCTCGATCGGGGTAAATTGACCGTGTGGGAGGGACATTACCGCGACTTCCTTAAACACCGTGCGGAGCAACTGGCCGCAGAAGCGACAGCCAACGCGCTGTTCGACAAGAAACTAGCGCAAGAGGAGGTTTGGATCCGGCAAGGCATTAAAGCCCGGCGAACACGTAACGAGGGCCGGGTACGCCAACTTGAAGCGATGCGGCAAGAGCGCGCCGAGCGCCGCAACCAGGTCGGAAAGGCCAGCATTGCGGTAGACAATGCATCAGTGTCAGGCAAGCTAGTGGCCGAAATCGAAAACGCGGATGTGTGGTTCGACGACAAGCCCGTTATTAAAGGTGTTAACACCATCATTCAACGTGGCGATCGCATTGGCATCGTGGGTCGAAACGGCGCCGGCAAAACCACACTCATAAAAATGTTACTTGGCGAGCTTGAACCCACCTCGGGAGGCGTCAAGACCGGATCAAAACTGCGCGTTGCGTATTCCGATCAGTTGAGAGGACATTTAGACCCCGAGGGCACCCTGATCGACAATATTTGCGGCGGTCAAGAGTTTATCGAAATAGAGGGTAAGCGCCGCCATGCCATTGGTTACCTGGGTGACTTTCTGTTCACACCCGATCGAGTCCGAGCCCCAACCAAGGTTCTGTCGGGTGGCGAACGTAACCGCGCCATCCTGGCGAAGCTCTTTACCCAACCGGCCAACCTGCTGGTACTGGATGAGCCCACCAACGATCTAGACATCGAGACACTGGAGTTACTTGAAGAGGTTCTGCTGAACTTTTCAGGTACGGTCATACTCGTGAGTCACGATCGCGACTTTATGGACCGCGTCGTCACAAGCCTCTTAGTCATCGACGAGGAAGGTCATGTCACCGAGCAGGCAGGTAATTTCTCAGACTGGGAATCGAGAGGCGGCTCATTACTCAGTCAGGTCGACGAATCGCGCATCAAAACGAAAACCGAGAAGACCGCGGCTACGTCTGGCGAGCGAACACCCAATACCTCGCCTGTCAGTCGGAACGATTTAAGCTATAAAAAGGTAAGTTATAAAAAGTTAAGTTATAAAGAGCAGCGCGAATTAGACGAGCTACCCGACCTCATAGCCAAACTCGAAACCGAGCAAGCCGCTTTGGAAAACGTTACCGTCGATCCCCAGTTTTTCGCACAAGACCAAGACCAAGTCCAAGAGACACTCGCGCGGCTGAGTCAAACCAGCGAGGCACTCGATGCGGCGTTAGAGCGACTTATCGAGCTGGAGGGATAGCGTCATAAGACGCTGGCTACTGCCTCGACCACGATGTCCATATTACGATCATTCAGCGCAGCGACATTGATCCGCGATGAGTCGAGCATGTAAATGCCTGGATCTTTCCTCAATCCCTGCGCTTGCTCTACCGATAAGCCCAAAAACGAAAACATGCCTTTTTCACTTGCGATAAACGAAAAATCTTGATTCGTTTTTTCTGACAGTTTCGTTGATAACTGGGTTCGCAATGCGATCATCCGACCACAGATTTGCGCGAGTTCGGTTTCCCACGACGCCCGCAGCTCGGGGTCAGTAAGTACGCGTCCCGCCAACAAAGCACCGTGTGCTGGCGGCATCGAATAAACACGGCGCGCGGCGCCCAGGCCGTGGCTCTGAGTCGCAGCTGCGGTCTGCATGTCCTTACCAAAAAAAAGTGCCACACCGGTTCGTTCCCTGTACAGACCAAGATTTTTTGAGCACGACGCTGCCACAATAAGTTCGCCCAAACGGCTCGCGAGTAACCGCAGTCCCTGTACGTCCTCAGTGAGTCCCGATCCCATTCCTTGATAGGCAAGATCAACCAGCACAGTGAAACCCTGCTCTAAGGCCATGTCGGCAATCACGGACCACTGATCAAGAGTGAGGTCCGCACCCGACGGATTGTGGCAACAGCCATGCAACAGAACAATATCGCCTGCCACAGCCGCCTTTAAGTCTGACGCCATGCGATCAAAATCGACCCCGTGCGATAGTGGGTTGTAATAGCTATAAGTCGCAAATTTAAGTCCAACTGAGCCCATGAGTGGGATGTGTACAGGCCATGTGGGATCACTGATCCAAACAGTGGCACTGGGCGACGCGGCAGCCAATACCTCAGATGCAATTCGAAGGGCGCCACACCCGCCCGGTGTTTGAACCGCCGTAATGTGCGAGCCGTTCCCCGCCAACTCATCGCCAAAAACCAACGATGTCATACCCGACAGATATGCTGCGTCGCCTGCGGCAGGCAGATACGCCTTGGTTTGCTCATCGGATACGAGCTGAATTTGCGCTTGCTTTACCGCGTTGAACACCGGGCAAACACCCGACTCATCCATGTACACCCCGACCGTCAGATCGATCTTATTTGGGTTGGTGTCGGCACGACATGCCGCTGCGAGTCCCAAAATGGGATCCGGCGGTAATACAGATAATTGCTCTAGCATCGCAGGCTCTTCGGGTAAAAAAACGAACGGCGAGTATAAGGTAAGGGTAGACGACCTTAAATGCCTGATATTATGACCACCTACACTTTTTTGTCGGCTAAGCCCTCCATCATGACTAACAAGGCACCAACCTCAAAACGCGACCAACTGTTCGCCGAGTTACTCACTGAGCCCTCGCAGTTCAGCTTCAACGAGTCAGTTGTTGATGTATTTCCTGACATGATCCAAAGGTCGGTTCCGGGATACCCAACTGTGGTTCGTATGAGTGGTGTTTTATCAGAGCAATACGCCAAGCCGAATACCTGTGTGTATGACCTCGGATGCTCCTTGGGGGAGTCTATTCGGGCAGCCGAAATTGCCCTCAACGATAGGGACTGCCAGTTAGTGGGAATCGATAACTCCGCCGCAATGATTAACCGAGCGCGCGAAACGCTGGGTTCAACCTCAAAGATTAATTGGGTTCTGGGCGATGTCACTGCAATGGACTACGCGCAGAGCAGTGTCGTCATCATGAATTTCACGCTTCAATTCATTCCCATCGAGCGGCGTTTGGCATTGTTGACAAAGATACGTAACGCCATGATCCCGGGTGGGCTACTGATACTGTCCGAGAAATTAACCATGCCCGATCCGGAAATGGACGCGCTGATGATCAACTTACATCACGATTTCAAGCGATCACAGGGCTACAGCGATATGGAAATTGCCCAGAAGCGTGACGCTATCGATAACGTTTTGATTCCCGAAACAGCGGCGACCCATCTCGATCGGCTGGCTAGCGCAGGATTTTCGCGCACTAGTGTTTGGTTTCAATGCCTCAACTTTGCCTCTTTCATCGCGGTAGCCTGAACCTCATGAACCTTCCATCCGAACTCAGCGACGACGTATCTGCTTTCGAAAAGCGCTGGGAAGAGCCAGCGCTGAGAGCCTGGCTGAAAGAGCTACCCGAGCAGCTTGCCCGAAACATGTCTGAACAACGCTTTGGCGATCTACCCCGCTGGCGCGCCGCTATCGATGGCCTACCGCGACTGGACCCCCAATCCATCGACTTAAATGCATCGGCGATTACGATACGGGGTAATATTACCGCCAGCGAGCAATCCCAACTCGAGGTGGCATTGCGAGGCTTACATCCCTGGCGAAAAGGTCCGTTTTCGCTGTTTGGGGTTCATATCGACACCGAGTGGCGCTCAGACTTCAAATGGAATCGACTCGATACAGCAGTTGAGCCGTTGAATGGCCGACGCGTACTCGATGTGGGCTGCGGCAGTGGCTACCATTGCTGGCGCATGAAGGGGGCAGGCGCACGCGAGGTAATTGGTATCGACCCTACCCCATTATTCGTACTGCAGTTCAAGGCAATTCAGCGCTATGCGTCTGTGCCCAATGTACATGTATTGCCTCTGACTCTCGAGCAGTTACCCCCCAAGCTGAAGGCATTTGATACGACGTTTTCCATGGGTGTTCTTTATCATCGGCGCTCGCCCATTGACCATCTTACGGACCTGCGTAATACACTGACACCGGGCGGGCAACTCGTGATTGAGACATTGGTTGTCGATGGCGACGAAGACCGCGTTTTTGTTCCGCCAGATCGCTATGCCCGGATGGGTAATGTGTGGTTTTTGCCGAGCCCATCAGCACTTATGAAGTGGATGAGGAAAGTGGGTTATACGGACATTCAGTTAGTCGATGTCACGCAGACAACCGTCGATGAGCAGCGCACCACGGACTGGATGACCTTTCACTCACTCGTAAACTTTTTAGACCAAAACGACGCTACTAAAACCGTCGAAGGGCATCCTGCGCCAAAGCGTGCAATCGTTACCGCGCGCGCGCCGTAGCCTCAATCCTCTGATGAAATCGTTGACGGTATCGAGGGGCTCAGCGGAAAATTAGCAATCTTCCCCGATTCGCCGCCTTCAGTGATTTTAGCGGCTCCCTGCTTTTCAACTTCGTCGATACGAACGATGGACTGCATGGGGATGTAACTGCGTTTAACACCCGAGAACTCACTCTTGAGCTTTTCCTCACCGGGATCAACCAATATCGCGGAGCGCTCTCCGAACATGATTTCCTCTATCTCCACAAAACCCCACATATCACTTTGATAAATGTGCTTAGCAAAAACCTCAAAAACCTGCTTTCCGTTATGAAAAATGATCTTGTAGACGGGTTGGTTCGACATATTTTCTGTGTTGCTCCGGTCTGGGCGCGCGATCCTACCACTTTTGCCAAAATTCTACAGCGCTTGCGGTAGGTCTTTTCTTTCTCTACACAGGTATAATAAGGCTTTTAGAACACACTGAGCACACGCAATTGACTGCAAAGACCCATCCTAAAGTTTTTATCCAAACTCACGGCTGTCAGATGAACGAGTATGACTCCGCGCGAATGGGCGACCTGTTGAAAGAAAGTCACGGGATGGTGCGAACTGACAACGCAGAGGAAGCAGACGTTCTTCTCCTCAACACCTGCTCGATTCGCGAAAAAGCTCAGGAAAAAGTGTTTCACCAACTCGGCCGGTGGCGGGCGCTTAAGGCCAAGCGACCCGAGGTCGTGATTGGGGTCGGTGGTTGCGTGGCTAGTCAAGAAGGGGACGCGATCAGCGATCGCGCGCCCTACGTCGACCTGATATTCGGTCCGCAAACCTTACATCGTCTTCCTGAAATGCTGGAGACGCGAAACGAGAGAAACAGTGCTGTTGTCGACATCTCGTTTCCGGAAATTGAAAAGTTCGACCGACTACCTGAGCCAACCAGCGATGGGGCGTCCGCGTTTGTCTCGATCATGGAAGGCTGCAGCAAGTACTGCACTTTTTGCGTTGTCCCCTATACGCGAGGCGAGGAGGTATCTCGACCCGTTGATGATGTCATCGCTGAAATCGCGCACTTGGCAGCCAACGGAGTGAAGGAAGTCAATCTTCTGGGGCAAAATGTTAACGCCTACCGAGGCGAGAATCACCTTGGCGAGGTCGTCGACTTCGCTGAATTACTGGGGCTGGTCAATGTGGTGCCGGGTATCGAGCGCATTCGTTACACAACGTCGCATCCGGTCGAGTTTAGCGACGCATTGATTGCGTGTTATCGAGACATCCCGGCGCTGGTAGATCATTTGCACCTGCCCGTCCAGAGTGGCTCAGATCGAATCTTGATGGCCATGAAGCGGGGCCATACGGCCATCGAGTACAAATCAAAAATCAGAGCTCTACGTGCAATCCGCCCCAATATTTCGCTGTCTTCCGACTTTATCATTGGCTTTCCGGGTGAAACAGAGCAAGACTTTTTAGCCACCATGAAACTCATCGACGATGTCGGTTTCGATACATCCTTTAGCTTTATCTATAGCGCCCGGCCCGGCACTCCTGCGTCAGACCTACCTGATGACACACCTGAGGCAGTAAAGAAGCAACGGTTGCAGCTTTTACAAAGCCGCATCAACCAACAGGCCATGGCCATCAGTCGGCGTATGGTTGACACACAGCAGCGCATATTAGTCACCGGCGTGTCTAAGAAGCATGTTGGGGAGCTCGCTGGACGAACGGAAAATAATCGCGTAGTGAATTTTCCCTCTTTGGATCACGCGCTTATCGGCGAATTTGCCACCGTAGAGATAAACGAAGCGCTGCCAAACTCTCTGCGCGGCCGACTCATTGGTTGACAAGGGCGATGAGATAGGTATCTTCACCTGCCCATACGTCATATGAGCGGCCAAACAGTCCTTGGACATTGACCCGACACCTCCTGAGCCTGACAGTCGGGAGGTCATAACCTCCTCGTCATTTTCTTTAGAGCCCGAAGACGCTAAGCACGTTGCACTGCTATGCGGGCATCTGAACACCCACTTCAAGCTCATTGAAGATCGCTTACGGGTATCGATCAGCAACCGGGGCAATTATATCTCTGTCTCCGGCCCCGATGCGGCACGCGAATCTAGCGAGCGTTTACTTAAGAAACTATACCGGGATGTGACTAATGGCATTCGACTTAGCCCTGAGGCCATTCATCTGCAGTTACAGCAAGCAGACCTCGAGCTGTTGCAGTCTGCCGGCACGACCTCGGACTCAGTCGTGGTCAAAGGCATTAAAACGAAGCGAGGCACCATCAAACCTCGCGGGCACAGCCAAATCAGTTATCTCAGCGACATTCAAAAGCACGATCTGAACTTTGGTATTGGCCCGGCCGGAACGGGTAAGACCTACCTCGCAGTAGCCTGTGCAGTTCAGGCCCTACTCGAAGAAGATGTGAAGCGCATTTTGTTAGTTCGCCCCGCTGTCGAGGCGGGTGAGCGACTGGGATTTCTTCCTGGAGACCTCACGCAAAAGGTTGATCCCTATCTTCGCCCCCTGTACGACGCGCTTTACGAAATGCTGGGCTTTGATACGGTTGCCAAGTTTATCGAGCGCAACATCATCGAGGTTGCGCCTCTGGCTTTTATGCGCGGTCGAACGCTGAACAACGCCTTCATTATCCTAGACGAGGCACAAAATACGACGCGTGAGCAAATGAAGATGTTTCTTACCCGACTGGGCTTTGGCTCGACTGCGGTGATTACAGGTGATGCCACACAGATTGATTTGCCCCGCGGTCAACCCTCAGGACTGATTCATGCGACACAGGTACTCGAGGGTGTCGATGGCGTGTCCTTTACTTGGTTCAGTAACAAAGACGTGGTGCGCCACCCATTGGTTCAGCGGGTTGTAAGCGCATACGAGGCTCACGATGCGATCATGGGCGCCCCGAAACAGGAGCAGTCGTAGTGAATGTGACTGTCCATATTGACGGTAAAAATGACGCGGCTCCCAGTGAAGAAAACTTTCGGACATGGGTGCATGCAGCGGTGCACGGCGATCATTTGCATAAAAACGCATCTAAGCGAGCGGAGCTCAGTATCCAGCTGGTCGAAAGCCCGGAAATGAGTCAACTCAATGCGCAGTTTCGCGGCAAAGAGGGCGACACGAATGTCTTGTCTTTTCCGGTAGATCCGGAGCTCCAAAAACGCACCGGGCTTCTCGGTGATGTTGTTATTTGCAGCGAAGTCGTGGAACGCGAGGCGCGTGAACAAGGCAAGACCCTCGACCACCACTGGGCGCATATCACTATTCACGGTGTGCTTCACTTACTCGGCTACGACCACATTGACGACAGCGATGCTGAAGTAATGGAGGCGTTAGAAATAGAGAAGCTTCAAGGTCTAGCCATTCCCAATCCTTACATCGCCTGAGACACTGATGCCCAGATGAACACAAACGACTCAAAAACGAACGATGCCGACGAGCGCTCGTGGCTTGATCGCCTCACCCAGATGGTCACGGGCACGCCCTATACGCGCGCTGACCTTGAGGGACTTCTCAAATTAGCGGCCGACAACGAAGTCATCGATGAAGACGCAAAAACCATTATGGAAGGCGCACTGATCGTTGGCGAGATGCAGGCGCGAGACGTGATGATTCCCCGCGCTCAGATGGTCGTTATTCGCGACGGCGCCACCTTATCAGACGTCTTACCGCAAATCATTCATACCGGTCACTCTCGTTATCCGGTCATCGGCGAGAGCACTGATGACATACTGGGCATTTTGTTAGCCAAGGACCTATTGCCCTTTGTATTGAACCCAGACGCTAAGTTCGATCTCAACGCCTTACTGAGACCGGCGGTGATCGTCCCCGAGAGCAAGCGACTCAACGTGCTATTGCGTGAATTCAGACAAGCACGCAATCACATGGCCATTGTAATTGACGAGTATGGCGGTGTTGCCGGACTCGTAACGATTGAAGATGTCCTCGAAGAAATTGTCGGGGAGATTGAAGATGAAACAGACTCCGATGAGGAAATCCAGATTCGTAAACTCACCGAGGACAGTTACTTCGTACAAGCATTGACGCCGGTAGAGGATTTTAACGATGCTTTTGACGTCGAATTCAGTGATGAAGAGTTCGACACTATCGGTGGTCTCGTGCTTCAAGCTTTTGGTCGGCTACCGGCGCGCAACGAAACAATCAACTTTTCTGGTTTTGAGTTCCGCGTCATCAACTCTGATCAGCGCAAGCTCAATAGCTTGCGCGTAACGGTCCTTCCCGAGGCCTAACACGTGTACCTGCAGAGTCTTGCTAGCCGGGCACTGCTCTGCCTCCTCGCCGGATCAGCATTCACACTCGGGCTATCCCCTTTTGACATAAAATGGCTGACGCTCATCAGTATGAGCGGGCTGGCACTTGCGCTACACCAGCAGACATGGCGACAAGGCCTTCTGCTTGGCTGGATATACGGTGTCGGATTCTTTGGTGCCGGCGTGTCGTGGGTTTATGTAAGCATTAATGTATACGGTAATGCCCCATTCCTGTTGGCCCTGACGCTAACTGCACTCTTTTGTGGCGGATTAGCGCTACTAACTGCCTGTCAGGCGGCGCTTTTCTGCGCCGTGCAGCCTAGGAATACCATCGCGCGAATCTTCATTTTTTCCGGCCTATGGATGCTGTTTGAATGGCTCAGGACGTGGCTCCTGACAGGTTTCCCCTGGTTATTTGCCGGGTATATCGCCCTCGATACACCTTTGGCGGGATGGGCACCGATAACCGGTATATTTGGGGTGTCATTGCTGATTGCCATGACGGCTGCTGCACTAGCAGAACTACTCGCAAAACCTCGTCTTAAAGGGATTAGTTACCTCGCAGCTTGGTCGAGCCTTATCGTCTTTTCCGGCTATCTGCTCAGCTCAGTGCAATGGACGACTGCATCGAGTGAGGCCAAAAACGCGGCTGTCTATCAGCCAAATATGGCCTTGAGAGACACCTGGGACCGAAACAATGCCCCGCGGTTCCTCGCAGATTTTCAACAGCACGCCACCGATTATGCCGGCGAGGTGGACCTCATCGTCTGGCCTGAGGGCGCGTTGCCATTTTACTTCGATCAAGCGCCGAGCTACATGGAAGCGTTGCGGACCATTGCTAGCGCCAATGACACTACTATTGTCACGGGAATGCCGACGCGTGAGGGTGACAGCCGCTTCAACAGCATCGTTTCTATCGATGAAACCGTCGATACCTATAACAAACAAAAGCTCGTACCGTTTGGCGAATTCGTCCCCTTGGAATCAGCGTTGCGAGGATTGATCGATTTCTTTGACCTCCCGATGTCTAACTTCAGTCGAGGCAGTAAGGATCAATCGCCTCTTCCAAGCAGTCTGGGGAAGCTCGCGCCTTTTATTTGCTACGAAATCGTCTACCCTGACTTCGTCGCTCGCGGCTCGCACGACTCTGGCCTGCTCATCACCATCTCCAACGATGCTTGGTTTGGCACCAGCCACGGCCCTCATCAACACTTTCAAATGGCTCGCTTCCGGGCTCTTGAGCTACAAAAGCCACTTATTCGGGGCGCGAATAATGGCATCACCGCCATCGTTGATTTCCGGGGACGTATCACCGCAGATCTTCCTCAATTCGACCAAGCCACACTTCTTGGAACAGTAACACCGCGGACCGGCTCAACCCCCTATGCGCGATCGGGAAGTCTACCTATCGTATCAATTAGCTTATTTTTTCTGGTTTTTATAAGCATAAAAGCAAAGCGACAGAAGCGCTGATACTGGTAAACTGACAGTCGTTTTTACTAGAGCTACAGCGACGTCGTATTCCATGAATTCAACCGAATATCACCCCGAGATACTTGAGACCGACATTCAGGCCTCATGGGTCAAGCAAAATGCCTTTGCCGCTGTCGCCGACGACACTCGGGATAAGTTCTATTGCTTAGCCATGTTTCCTTACCCAAGCGGAAAGCTGCACATGGGGCACGTGCGCAACTATACGATCGCTGATGTCATCGCCCGTTATCAGAGGATGTTGGGCAAAAACGTCCTGCAACCCATGGGGTGGGATGCCTTTGGTTTACCTGCGGAAAATGCGGCTATAAAAAACAACGTCGCTCCAGCAGCATGGACGCTAGACAATATTGCGGAAATGAAGCGGCAGCTATCACGTCTTGGATTTGCCTACGATTGGGATCGTGAGCTCAGCACGTGCACCCCTGACTACTACCGCTGGGAGCAGTGGTTCTTTACACGCCTGATGAAACGAAATCTCGCTTACAAAAAGGAGAGTGAAGTCAACTGGTGCGAGACCGATCAAACCGTGCTTGCCAACGAGCAGGTGGTTGACGGTAAATGTTGGCGCTGTGACACCCCAGTAGAACGACGTGCGATTAACCAGTGGTTCATTAAGATCACTGACTACGCTCAAGAGCTGCTCGATGACTTGGATACGCTAGAGGATTGGCCAGAGCAAGTCGTAGCCATGCAGCGCAATTGGATTGGTCGCTCCGAGGGTGCAAACGTCCGTTTCCCTTTTGAACAGGGCAATATTGAGGTCTACACAACGCGCCCAGATACACTTATGGGGGTGACTTATCTCGCCGTAGCCCCGCAGCATCCGCTTGCGCGTCGGGCCGCGGCAGCATCACCCGAGCTTGACGCATTTATTCAGGAGTTGACGCAAACCGCGGTGGCCGAAGCCGATCTTGCGACCATGGAAAAGCGTGGCGTCGATACCGGCCTTCGTGCAACGCACCCGCTGACCGGTGACGATGTGCCCATTTGGGTCGCCAATTTTGTACTGATGAGCTACGGCTCGGGCGCGGTGATGTCAGTCCCTGGGCATGATCAGCGCGACTGGGAGTTTGCCAGCAAGTACGGCCTACCCATCGTCCAGGTTGTCGCTAGTCAATCGGGAGACCTTGTTGACCTCAGTGAATCGGCCTATGCAGAAAAAGGGCCTTTGATGAACTCGGGTACGTTTGACGGATTGGATTTCGAAGACGGGTTTAATGCAATTGTTGAGGCATTGCACGACAAGGGCTTGGGAGAAAAGACAGTCAATTTTAGATTGCGTGATTGGGGTGTGTCCCGACAGCGATATTGGGGCGCTCCTATTCCTGTCGTTAATTGTGCCGCCTGCGGACCGGTGCCGGTCAGCGACGAGCAACTGCCCGTCATACTGCCCACTGAAGTCGCTTTTGACGGTGTCGCCTCACCCATAAAATCCATGACTGACTTCACTCAGACCGACTGCCCTAACTGTGGTAGGCCCGCAGAGCGTGAGACTGATACCTTCGATACGTTTATGGAATCGTCCTGGTATTACGCTCGCTATACCAGCTCAGCCGATACCACCGCCATGCTGGGCAAAGAAGCGAACTACTGGCTGGAAGTCGACCAATACGTAGGTGGTATTGAGCATGCCATTTTACACCTGCTCTACGCGCGCTTTTTTCACAAGCTTATGCGCGATGAAGGGCTAATTAATTCAAGTGAACCCTTCAAGCGGCTTCTGACGCAAGGCATGGTGCTAAAAGACGGTGCCAAAATGTCAAAGTCAAAGGGTAATACCGTCGATCCACAAGCACTCATCGACCGCTTCGGCGCAGATACAGTGCGTTTATTCAGCATGTTTGCGGCCCCACCAGAGCAATCGCTGGAATGGTCTGATGCTGGAGTCGAAGGATCCCATCGCTTCTTAAAACGGCTATGGCGCCTCGTTCAAGACCGACAAAAACATGCCGCATCGATTGACGTACGCGAAGTCGATCTGAACAAGGCACAAAAAGATCTTCGGCGAAAAACGCATGAGACAATCGCCAAAGTGAGCGATGACTTTGGTCGACGCCAAACGTTTAATACAGCGGTTGCCGCCGTAATGGAACTCTGTAACGAGATCAGTCGGCACGACGGTGACGCGCCAGAGGACGCCGCGGTAGTCGACGAGGCTCTCACCGCCGCCGTATTGCTGCTGGCGCCCATCGTGCCTCACATTAGCGAGGCGCTTTATGTTGAGCTAACAGGATCTTCCAGCCTAGATGCCTCATGGCCCGTGTTGGATGAGAGTGCGCTCAAGCGTGATGAAATTGAGGTGGTGGTGCAGGTCAATGGCAAAGTGCGGGCAAAGCTGTCAGTTGCTGCGCAGGCTGATAAGCACAGTATCGAGAGAGCGGCCATGGAACATGAAAATGTAAAACGTTTCGTCGAAGGTCTGACGGTCAGAAAAGTCATCGTAGTCCCCGGGAAGCTGGTCAATGTGGTCGCTAACTAAACACCCGCTAACTAATATCAAAATCGTGGCGATGTTTTTGATCGCCAACAGCCTTGCTGGTTGTGGGTTCGAACTGCGAGGTCAAACTGACCGAGCGGCCACCCTAGGTCGCTATCCAATAGCCGTAGTAAGTCAGGCGCCTAATAGTGAATTCTCATCAGAGTTGCGCAGCGAGTTGCAGCGCCAGGGTGCGATCTTGTCGTCAGTCACAGACGCTAGTCTCATTCTCTATGTCGATCTGGAGGTATTCGAGCAACGCAGTCTGTCGCTCACTGCGCGGGCTCGCGCAGCTGAACTCGAACTAAAAGCAAGTGTGGCTGTTTCGGCGAAACTTGGCGGTGAGTGGTTTATCGATAACGAGCGCATCATCGTCATAGAGCAAATGCTCAACGACCCACTCAACGTTGCAGGCAAGACTGAGGAGTTGCGACTTATGCAGAGTGAACTGCGCAGTGCCTTGGTCGACGCGCTAACCCGCCGCTTGGATTACGGCATTGCCGCCTACCATGCAAATCAAACCTGATCAGCTAGCACAACGTCTTAAGCAAGGTCTTTCACCCTGCTACCTAATCACTGGCGCGGAACCGCTGGTTGTTCAGGAATGTGCAGATGCTATTCGACGCGCAGCTAGGGAAGCCGGCTGTATTGAGCGGGAACGTATAGATGCCGCTGACAAAGAGGGTTGGCAAAATTTAATCCAAAGTGCCAGTGCAATGTCGTTATTTTCGGACCGTAAGCTGATTGAAGTACAAGTTGACAGTGGCAAGCCCGGTACCGAGGGAAGTAAGGCGCTTCAGGAATATTTGTCGATAGAGACTGACGACATCCTCCTAGTCGTTGCGGGTAAAATTGATAAGCAGTCTCAGCGCGCCAAGTGGTACACGGCGCTTGCCCAACATGGCCTTATTGTGACCGTCTGGCCTATCAGTCAGCGAGACATGCCCTCGTGGATTCAGGCGCGACTTAGACTGCGAGGCAAGAGTGGTGATAATGATGCCATCACTCTGCTCACTGAGCGTGTTGAGGGCAATCTACTCGCAGCGGCGCAGGAAATTGAGAAGCTGTGTTTACTAGCCGAGGGCGACCGCATCACGGTAGAGATCGTCACTGCATCGGTGGGCGATAGCGCTCGCTACAACGCCTTTGGTATGGTGGATTCAGCCTTGTCCGGTGACGCGCGAGGCGCATTGCGTGCACTTCGCGGTCTCAAATCAGAAGGCAGCGCAGCGCCTGCTATTTTGTGGCCTCTGTCAAAAGAATTGCGGTTGCTGATCGATGCCGAGTCAGCCGTCAGTAAAGGAACGCCACCCGGCGCCGCACTCGATCGCCTCGGTGTCTGGCGAAGCCGCCTCAATTTAATGCAGCAGGCTCTGGGACGGCACAATCGAGCGAGTCTAGAGACCTGCTCACGCCTTAATTTTGCTGCTGACGGCAGTGCAAAGGGGTTCATGCCCGGTGACTGTTGGGATTATCTAGAATCGCTAGTCGTAGCACTTGCAGCAGGCACGAACGCGACAAGTACGCGACGACGCGGATAGAGAGCGACCGCGGCGAGTACACCGGCGATCGATACGACCGCAAAGGTCGTGACAAAACCTGCCCACTCAGCCACTGCGCCATTTGTCGCGGCACCCATCGCGGGTGACGCCATCATGGTCATCGACCATAAGCTCATGACTCGTCCGTGATATTGCGCGTCAATAACGAGTTGCATCAGAGCTTGACAGCCCGTCCCCGCAATTGTTGTTGTAAATGACAGTAACCCCACCATTAATGCGAGGGTTGCGAGTTCGCGGATCCAAGTCAAGGTCGCCAATAACAAGGCGGCGACGAATAAAGCCGTCACAATGAGACGATAAAGACTCGAAATATGTGCTGACTGCCGGCTCATCACCAGCCCACCGAGTACAGCACCTACGCCGGCCGCCGCCGTCAGCCAGGCCAGTTCGCCGGCACCGCCTAGTAATAGCCGACCTGAGACTGCGGGCAAAAGCTCAATAAAGCTGCGTCCCAGCAACCCGTTAACTATCGTTGATATCAAAATTAGTGTGACCGCAGGACTGCCACGGACATAATTAAGACCGTCGATAAATTCGCGATTAACACTCTTGTTCAGGCGCGGCGGGCGTGAGCCAACCCCCTGCAATGAGGCCAATATGACGCCGGACAGCACGAAGAAACCTACGGCGGCAATCCATGCCCAGCTCACACCCCACCTCGCAATCAGCGCGGCACTCAGGGCAGGACCAAGTATGCGAGCGATATTAAATGACATCGCTGTGAGACCAACGGCGCTGGGAAGTGCGGCACGCGGCACCAGCAAGGGTACTAAAGCTAAACGCATAGGACTGTGTATGGCTGAGGCAGACCCCAAGGCCGTCGCGAGCAGCAGCAGGGTAAAACGATCAAACAAACCCAGCAATGTCATAGTGGCGCCAACAAGCCCTATCAATGAGTGAATCAACATTGACGCCATTAAGCCGTGGCGCGGGTTTATCCGATCAGACTGCACCCCAAAGTACGGCGATAAAACAAGTGCTGGAGCCAGCATAAGCGCGCCGACTATGCCGACCCAGAGCGGTGACATTGTCAGCTCCCAGGCACTCCAGCCGAGTATGAAACGAAGCATCCAGCTGCCCAGTCCCGAAAACCAACTCGCGGGGTAGTAGCGCCGGAACCGAGGCTCTTGTAGCGCAGAACGAACAACCTGTCGCTTTTCACGACACACGAATAACGCCTCTCTTGCTTTTCGAATGCAATGGAACTACTGTTTATTTATACAGTATTTCTACTGGTACTTGATGAACATGTATCAGCCTTATTTTGGAGCACACTATGAGCTACTCTATCGAGCAAATCATCAACCGACCTGATACCTGGCAAGGCCGTGACGGCCATGGTAATTCACGTGTCATCCTAACCACTAAGTCTGCCAATACAGACTGGCACAATAGACAAAGCGTGCCTACCGGATTTGAAAGTCTTGACAAAGAATTGCACCTGCGCGGCTGGCCAACTCATGGCGCCGTCGAGGTACTGAGTGACCACGACGGCTCTGAGTGTATGGGACTGTTTTTACCAACCATGCAAAAACTAGCCGGCGAAAAGCGCTGGCTAGCATTTATCAATGCACCGCATACACCTTATGCACCGCTATTGCGTGCTCACAATATCCCAACTGAGCAAGTGCTAATGGTTCATCCGAAGCATCGTGATGAAACACTGTGGGCTACCGAGCAAGCAGTTCGAAGCACTACTTGTAGTACGGTCTTTGCGTGGCTAGGAAGCACTCACTTTCGTTATGCTGAAATCCGGAAATTACAATTAGCAGCCGCGAGCACAGACACTTTACTTTTCTTATTTAGATCAAGCGATGCGCTATCTGACTCAACACCCGTATCGTTGCGCTTACATATTAATGCCAACCGCGAAGTCACTGTGGTCAAGCAACGCGGCGGCAAATGTGACGTCGATATTCGTTTACCTGAAAACCCCATCTTGGCAACACACGAGGTGACACGTCGAGGTAAAGCGGTTGCCACCAAAACAGGTACATTTTTAACACCCGTCGCATAACTTCCCCAATACCCCGAGACTCGGCTCCCCTCCGAGTTTCGGGGTTACTCTTCTAGAGGATGGACTGCGTTAATCGTCAGACCTCTAACCGAATACGTTATGCTCTCGCAGCTATCTATGATCTTGTGCGAGATGCCAGAACTCCCCATAACAATCGACGTCTTATCCTTACTCGTAGCGACCAGCTTCGTGGCTTCAATGCTAACCGCATCGGTGGGTATTGGTGGTGGAACTCTGGTACTCGCCGTACTCGTCGTCACGGTACCCATAGCCGCCGTTGTTCCACTCCATAGCGTCGTCCAACTTGGCTCCAATACGGGGCGCGCCATAATGACGCGGCATCATGTTGCGATGTCACTATTTCGACCGATACTCCTAGGTGCCATTGTCGGAACTCTTCTAGCCGCCCCCCTTACCGCCTTTTGGCTAAATGAGGTACAGCTAACTCTCGTGCTCGCTGGCTTCACTCTTTTAGTCACGTGGATTCCAATGCCTACTGTAAAAACCCACCACAGTCATCACAATCTACTGTTCAGTGTTGGCATCAGTTTCGTGGGCGTGTTTGTCAGCGCGACTGGCCCGCTTGTCGCGGCTTACCTTCGACATCAAGCCACTGACAGAAAAGTACTGGTTGCCACTATGGCTGCGAGTGTCTCCTTTATGAATCTGTTCCGAATCATTCTGTTTAGCGGACTCGGCTTCCTGTGGAGCGACTGGCTCATTCCCCTTCTGGCAATGGTAAGCGCTGGTTTTGCAGGTACGTTAATCGGGTTACGGCTTCTCGGAAAACTACCGGAGCGGCTGTTCCAGACCTTCCTCAAACTGGCATTAACAACTCTCGCGGCGCTTATGATCGCGAGAGTGCTCTGAATACTCGTCAACTTTCCTTCAGTTGAGATTGCACCATGGCATCGATGTTTTCTGCCAGCTTATCAAGCGGTACTGGGCCACTTGCCAACACCGTATCGTGGAATAGACGTATATCGAATGCATCACCGAGAGCGGCGCGGGCATTTTCCCGCAACTCGAGAATACGAAGCTTACCAATCATGTAAGCCGTCGCTTGCCCTGGCATAGCAATGTAGCGCTCAATGGCTTTGATACAGTCGTATTCGGCATTAGGTGTATTTTCGACGAGGTACGCAATAGCTTCCTCGCGACTCCAACGCTTATCGTGGATCCCCGTGTCCACAACCAGACGTGCAGCACGCCATAACTCCATAGCGAGCTGGCCAAAGCGCGAGTACGGATCCTCATAAAAGCCCATTTCATAAGCAAGCTGCTCCGTGTATAGCCCCCAGCCTTCCGAAAAGGCAGTAAAACTGAGATACCGCTGTAGGTCAGGTATATCCTCTAGCTCTGCCGTAATTGCTCGCTGTAGGTGGTGTCCCGGTAACCCCTCATGAAAAGCAAGCGCTTCAAGGTCTGTCTTTGGCATGGCTGACATGTCGTATAAGTTGGCATAGAAAATACCCGGGCGTGATCCGTCGGGTGGGGGGCTTTGATAAAACGCCTTACCGGCACCTTGTTCTCGAAACGGCTCGACTCGTTTTACGACTAACTCCGCTTTTGGAAGCACACCGAAATACTCAGGTAGCTTGGCTTCCATTCGCGCAATAGCAGACCTCGCATCATCAAGATACTGATCTCGTCCTTGATCAGTATTTGGATAGCGCAGCGCCTGATTTTCTCTTACCGAGACAAAAAACGCTTGTAGCGTCCCCGAAAAACCAACCTCTTGCATGATGGCACGCATCTCATTGTGGATACGAGCTACATTGCTCAAGCCTAGCTCATGCACCTCATCCGCTGTCAGATCAGTCGTCGTGTACCACCTCAGCAGACGTTGGTAATACTCTCCCCCATCGGGTAGTCGCCAGACACCATCATCACCGCTAGCCGACAGCGACAAACGTGCCACCGTGGCCATAAACCGCTCGTAAGCAGGCTTAAACTGCGTCAACAAAGCATCACGCCCGGCGTTAAGTAGCCGAGCTGTTTCGTCTTCAGGCAGTCCTAATTTAGCAACTTTATCTTGAAAATCAGACCACACTGGGGACGCTATCTCAGCGTCCTCAAATGGCCGGCCACTAATGACGTTACTGGCAGAGTTCAGAATGATCGGATACATCCAATCGACGAGATAGAGACCCTTATCAGCGCGGCGCTCTAACTGCGCTTCTACTTCGCCAAGATAGCTCTCTACATTTCGTATTCGTCCAACATAGGCTTCAGCATCAGCCAGCGACGTCACACCATGGATATTGATCAGCGAACTGGGAATGCTGGTATGCGCACCGCGGTATTGGTGAACGGCATACTGATGATCCCTGAAGTCATCCATCATTAGTGATCGCTCAAGTGATAACCGATATAAATCGAGTGAAAGCTGTCCAGAAGGTGGCAGTTCAGCTCGGTCAAACCCATCCAACTGCAATAGACGGGCCTCCATACGCTGCCGCTCTTCAATCTGAAAAGCCTCCGATTGTGGATTCCATTCATCCTGCCGGTCTTTGATGCCCAGGTAACTCGCCGTGAACGGCTGGCGCGACAAGTTATCTGCAAACACATCAGCCAGATATTGTTTAAGCCGCTCATGCTCGGATTGCTGAACTCCGATATCCGATGGCAGTTCAGCATTTCGATCATTGCTTTCGCCACAACCCGTCAAGGTCAGCAGGAGGACACAGAGAAATAACAGAGAAGAAGCTAGACGTTGCATAATGTGGACTCGATAACGAACAGATAGACCGCCTAGAGTAACCCAACAGGTCTCATGTGGTGGCTGTCACAAGAGAACTTGCTTGAGCAAGACTTGGACCTTATCGTCTAGTCACTCATCCACGGGAGCCAACAGTGTCCACAGGACCCATACAGACAGATGCGCAGGCCCATTTAGATCAGGCCATCGCCGAGACACTCGATGCTGCGAGAACAGCAGCCCAAGACAAGCGGCATGCCAAAGGATTTCGGACAGCGCGAGAAAACCTCTATGACCTTATCGACGATGGGAGCTTCATCGAGTACGGACAACTTGCCGTTGCTGCGCAACGAGGCCGACGAGATTCGGCGTCCTTACGGATCGATACCGCCGCAGATGGCGTTATTACCGGCACGGCAACCGTCAATGCAGAGCTGATAACAAACTCCAAATCCGACGTTGCTGTCGCAATTTACGACTACAGCGTTCTCGCTGGAACGCAAGGCTTCTTCCACCATCAAAAGCTAGACCGAATTTTCGATCTTGCCGAACGTGATCATTTACCGTTCGTCATGTACACCGAAGGGGGCGGCGGTCGCCCCGGTGATACCGATGTTAAAGTCAGCATTGCTGGCCTCAACAGTACATCGTTTAGCCGATGGGCAGGTTTAACCGGCAAGGTTCCGCGCGTCACAGTCAACAACGGATACTGTTTCGCAGGCAATGCAGCCCTATTTGGAGCCGGGGATGTCCGTATCGCCACCAAATCATCCTCTATCGGTATGGCTGGCCCTGCCATGATCGAAGGTGGCGGACTCGGTGTCTTTCACCCCAATGAAATTGGTCCGGCAAATACACTATGCAATGCGGGCGCCATCGATATATTGGCTGAAGACGAAGCGCATGCGACAGCTCTTGCCAAGTGCGTTCTTAGCTATGCGCAAGGCGACATAATATCGTCTGGAGCACCGGAACAAACCGCGCTTCGATCCATACTCCCCGATAACCGCCGCATGGCCTACGATGTCAGACGCGTGATGACCGTCCTATTTGATCATCAATCGGTCATTGAATTGCGACCGGTTTACGGCCGAGCCGTGGTGACGGCCCTAGCGCGCATTGATGGTCACCCTGTTGCGGTCATTGCGAGTGACTGTCGCCATCTGGGTGGTGCTATTGATGTCGACGCGGCGAGAAAGGCGGGGGATATGATGACGCTTGCCAAGCGTTGGCAGCTACCCATCGTATCGCTGGTCGATACGCCTGGGTTTATGGTGGGGCCCGATAGCGAAGCGATGGGCGCTGCCAAAGTCATGCCAGAGCTCTTTAATACAGCAGCGAGTGTCGATACGCCCTGGGTAGGGCTGTTCCTGAGGCGTGGCTATGGATTGGGCGCCATGGCCCTTGTCGGCGGCTCATTTGACTTCCCCACAATCACCGCTAGCTGGCCTCAAGGCGAATTCGGCGGTATGGGTCTAGAAGGCGCTGTACGACTGGGCTTTAAGAAGGAATTAGAAGCGGTACCCGACGGCGAGGCGCGCGATGCACTGTATGAAAAACTGGTCGCAGAGATGTACGAAAAAGGGCGTGCAACGGAAGCGGCTGCTTATCTTGAGATCGACATGGTGATTGACCCAGCTGAGAGCCGGCAGGTCATTTTACGAGGCATTCAGAAGCGATAGTACACTTCTGACCATGAGAGATCCGACGCAACATTGCGTCGAGCACTTGTAGACCTGGCCATCATCCATATACTGTATAAATAAACAGTATATGGATTGGCTTTTGTGCTCTGGCTCTGCCTTCATTTTCCGAAATTGCCACTTGAAGCGCTCACGGTAAAACCCGATTTTGCCGAGACGCATTTACGCGTTGTTATCGAATCCCAGCACGTCATTACCTGTGATGACGCAGTAGAAGCCTTAGGCGTTAAAGCTGGCTTAAAGCAGTCGACAGTGCGCGGCTTACTGAGTGGTCATTCACTTCAACTGTTAAGCCGAGATCGCGGCAAAGAGCAGCAAACCCTGAAGCGTCTTAGGCAATGGGCATATTCGATCACACCGACCCTGAGCTTGTGGCGAGAAGACTGCTTACAACTTGAGGTGAGCCGCTGTCTGTTAGTCCACAGTGGTCTTGAAAATCTACTCCGCAAGCTGGCCATTGAGCTGGATCAACGCGGATTTAGTGTGTCTTTAGGTATGGGGCCGAGCCGAGAAGCCGCTTGGCTGTTTAGCCAATCACAGCGCGCACCGTTAGCTATGTCCGCAGCTCACAGCTTGCCACTCGAGACACAACTAGCGCCCATTCCCCTGTCCTATGTTACCGAGTTCCCCAAAGACACAACTGCGCTTGCCAAAGCTGGTGTGCGTACTTTTAAAGACTTACTTGCACTACCGAGCGCATCAGTTAAGCGACGGTGTAGCCGCGAATTTTCACTATGGATCGATCGCCTTCTATGCCGTACTGAACCAGCTTTGGCAGACTTTCAGCCTGATCCGGAGTACAGCGATATTATCTGGCTTGGCTACGGCTCTAAAAACCATCAGGAGCTCCCACCACCAATGGAGACCCTCTTGACAGGCTTTGCCTCGTTCCTTCGGCATACACAGCTCGAAACGCAGCATATTTGCTGGACGTTTATACCCACACAAGGACCACGGGTAACCCTGCACATCCGCAGCAGCGAATGCCATAACGATCCCCAACGTTGGCTGGAACAGTCCTCATTGAAATTGGAGCAAATTACCTTTGAGGATTTGATCGAAGGTGTTCAGATCGATGCCTGTGAGCTATCGGCAGCCCAGCACCGAACGCAAGATTTATTTTTAGAATCTAAACATCAAGAGCCACTATCTCAGCTCATTGATCGCCTGCGTAGTCGTCTTGGTTTTCAGGCAGTAGAGCATGTTTACGAGCGCTCAGAGCACCTTCCAGAATACTGTTCCTATACAGACCCCAATCAACTAACTGCGGATACGACTAGTTCTGTCGCACCGAGCCGACCTTTTTGGTTACTCAAATCCCCCCAACCCATTAGTCAGCGAGGGAAACAACTGTATTGGATGGATGCGCTAGCTATTGTTAGAGGCCCTGAACGCTTGGAGGATTACTGGTGGAGTCAGCCAGCAAGTCGGGATTATTACGTTGCAAAAACAGCTGCTGGACAACCCGTTTGGATCTTCCAAGATCGCTATAGCCGCTGTTGGTTTTTGCATGGGATATTCGAATAATGTGAATTTTTTTATTTATTACACTTTTATTTCAGAAAAACTTCATTTAAGTTACATAGGCTACCTAAGGTAGTTGCGGAAAATCCGCGAAACGCTGTGAAGCGATAGCACGCCGTGAGGCGTAAGGAGACTAGAATGAAAATAAAGAACCTAGCCATAGGCCTCTGCGTTTTAGGAGGCATGTATACCTCAGCAGCATCCGCCGAGGTTGTTCAGGACTGTGTACTCACCGGCGAAGTCATCGGTGTCAGTAAGCAGGCAGATGACACCATGCGTGTCCGATTCCATAAACTCGAGGACGGTGAACTCGCCAGCTGTAACCTAAAGCGCCGAGCAAAGCGCGGGCGTGTAACCGCTGACATCACCATGTCAGGTGTAGAGCTACCACGCGGATCGGTGGTCACCTATGCATTCCAACAAACACGTTCACAAGCGACATGGGAACTCCTGAGCGCTGATCGATCTGTTCTACTCAGTTCGAATAACTGATAGATAAGAACGTCAGAACGTCAATACCACCTGAGCCCGTGCTTGGGTGGTATTTGTTTTACTCGGTTAATTTACTCAGTAGCGACCCAGATTAAGTCTGCCGTCTCGAAACCCAAGGCTTGGCTTCGAGCCATAAAACGCTCGCGCACGTCTACGCTAATCTGCGGCTCTCGCGCCAACAGCCATAGATAGTCCGTGTTGTAGCCAGAGACAAAGGCGTAGCTATAGTCATCTGCCAGTTCAAATACAGCATAAGTACCGTAGAAAGGACCGAAAAAAGACACCTTAAGATGCCCGATGTCGTTTGAGCCCATTGGCTTGGCCACCCCCTCAGCCTGACGCCACTCCCCTTTTTCCGTATTAAAACCTTTATTCAAAACAGCAATTGAGCCATCGTCATTCAGTTCGTAGGTCGCCGTAACGCGCTCAAGATCCCGCTCAAAACTGTGATCTAAACGTGCGATCTCGTACCACGTCCCTAGATAGCGCTCAGGATCAAAATTTCGCACTGGCTCAACATTATCAGGCAAGCCCGTACAGGCCGTTATAAAGACAACGGTACACACCGTCATAAATCGTTTCAGCATGACAATCCTCTCAACCGTGCAAAGTACAGTTAGTATGACTGACAAAGATCCTAATAGGCGCTTTATTGTCAAAGACAGTATACTGTATAAAAATACAGTATTTTGTTATGTCATACGCCGAACTGCATTGCTTAAGTAACTACAGCTTTTTGCGTGGCGCTTCGCATCCATCCGAACTAGTGGAGCAAGCGTCACACTTAAGCTATTCCGCACTAGCCCTTACAGATGAATGCTCACTTGCCGGCGTCGTTAAGGCACATGTAGTTGCCAAAGAGCTCGACTTCAAACTCATTATTGGCAGTGAATTTACTGTCAGTGAAGGGCTAAAACTGATCGCCATTGCTCCGTCTCGAGCAGCTTATGGTGAACTTTCGAGTCTGATCAGTCGTTCACGACGGCGCAGCGAAAAAGGGCATTACATTACTCACCTTCGAGACATTTACTTTCATCTAAAGCGCTGCTTCATCATTTGGCTTCCAACACAGCCCGACAAAGAACGACATCACGCTGACATACTGTCACGACGATCTCCGGGTCGATTTTGGATTGGCGTGTCCCAACTGCTACATCACGACGATTCAAACCGATTAGCCACTCTGCAAGATGTCGCCTCAGATATGGGTGTTTCCCTACTCGCCTGCGGCAGTGTGGAAATGCACTCAGCAAATCGAAAGAGGTTGCACGATGTATTAACGGCCATACGCCACAACAGTTCAGTACAAGAACTCGGAAAACGGCGGACGTGCAACGGGCAACAGCACCTGAGGCGTCTGGACAAGCTACTGCCGCTATACCCACCCGAGCTCATCGGTGAAACCTTACGATTAGCCCAGCAATGCCACTTCAGTTTGGATGAACTACGCTACGAATACCCAGAAGAAGTTGTGCCTAAAGGCCACTCTGCAAACAGCTATTTACGTGAATGCGTTGCAAAAGGCGCGAGTAAGCGGTGGCCAAAAGGCATCCCAAATCCAATACATGAACGTATTGAACGCGAACTCGAGCTCATTACTGAGCTCAACTATGAGTATTATTTCTTAACCGTTTACGACATCGTTAATTTCGCTCGAGAACGCGACATTTTATGCCAGGGGCGCGGGTCGGCAGCGAACTCCGTAGTTTGTTATTGCTTACACATCACGGAAGTCTCTCCCGAGCAAGTATCACTCCTCTTCGAACGCTTCATATCGCGAGAGCGAGACGAACCCCCTGATATTGATGTCGATTTTGAGCACGAGCGGCGCGAAGAGGTTATTCAGTACTTGTATGAGAAGTACACACGACGGCGGGCAGCATTAGCCGCCACCGTCATCACTTACCGTTCACGCAGTGCGGTACGAGATGTCGGAAAAGCCCTCGGGATGGATGCAGTGTTTGTTGAGGACCTTGCGAAATCACTCGCATGGTGGAATAGGGAGCGCGAGCTGACAGCCAAATTTGAAGAACAGGGCATTCAATCAAGCAACCAACAAGCCGAACTCTTTCTTAACATGACACAACAAATTCTCGGCTTCCCGCGCCATTTATCACAACACGTTGGTGGCTTTGTAATCAGTCGTGGACCAATCTCAAACTTAGTGCCCATTGAAAATGCCAGCATGCCAAATCGGACAGTCATTCAGTGGGATAAAGAAGATATCGAGGCTCTAGGTCTGCTTAAGGTCGATATTTTAGCGCTCGGGATGCTGTCAGCTATCCGTAAAACACTGGCGCTAGTCCAACGACATGACCCCACTATTCGTAGCATTCAGGATATACCCAAGGAGGACCAGGCTACATTTAGGATGCTACAGACCGGCGATTCTCTCGGCGTATTCCAAATAGAGTCACGCGCGCAAATGTCGATGCTGCCGCGATTAAAACCCACCTGCTTTTACGACCTCGTTATCGAAATCGCCATTGTCCGGCCCGGCCCTATTCAAGGTGACATGGTCCATCCCTACCTACGACGTCGAGCTGGATTGGAACCCATCATTTACCCTGACCCAGCGATACAGTCAGTTTTAGAAAGCACTTTGGGAGTTCCTATATTCCAGGAACAAGTCATTCGACTGGCGATGGTGGCAGCGGGGTTTAGTGGTGGTGAAGCTGACTCTCTCAGGCGGGCCATCACAAACTGGGGTAAAAATAGCAAGCTGCTCACATTCGAACACAAGCTCAAGGCGGGCATGCTAAATCGGGGATATAGCGCAGATTTTGCAGATCAGCTTTTCAATCAAATCAAAGGCTTTGGCGGCTACGGCTTCCCCGAATCTCACTCAGCAAGCTTCGCCCTACTAGCCTACGTATCAGCCTGGTTTAAACGGCATTATCCCGGCGCCTTCTATGTGGGCCTGCTAAACAGCCAGCCTATGGGGTTTTATACACCCTCACAACTTATTCAGGACGCAGCGCGGCATGGCATTACCGCACTGCCCATCGATATCAATGTGAGCGTTTGGGACCATCAATTATTATCACCTCACACACCCTCTCACAGTTCGATTCGATTGGGCTTCAGGATAGTTAAGGGCTTGAGTAAGCGCGCTGTAGATAATCTGATCGATGCCCGGCGCATCGGTCCCTACCAGTCGATCTTGGACCTTAAGCGACGTACACAGCTTGATAAAAATGACATGGAGGCGCTTTCAGCCGCCGATGCCCTGGCGTCACTTACGGGACATCGTCACCAAACACATTGGTCCATAATGGCGCTGAGCGATTCTCGTCCCCTGATTATCGATACCACTATCGATACCGCCTCAGCTGCGGAAGAATCGAGTGCTATCGCGTCACCCTCAACGATCGAAAACGTCTTATTCGACTACCAAAGCACAGGTCTGACCTTACGCTCTCATCCTCTTGCACTCCTGCGACAACGGTCACCATTTGATCAGTGTCGCCGGCAATCCGAGCTCATCACAATGGATCATCAACGTTTTGTACGGACAGCTGGCCTGGTGACATGTCGACAGCGACCAGGGACTGCCTCAGGCGTCGTATTCCTCACCCTCGAAGACGAAACAGGCAATATTAATGTCGTGGTGTGGCCCGCGATCCAAGAACAGTTCAGAGCCGCATTGATGACGGCGCAGCTGCTACTGGTAAAAGGTACTGTAGAATCTAGAGACGGCGTTACACACGTCATTGCCAGCGGTCTTTATGACCATAGTCATGCTCTGGCTGATTTGGCGGTTAAATCACGAGACTTTCATTAGAGCTGCATTAGAGCTGCATTAGAGCTGTATTAACAGCTGCACTAACAGCAGCGCAAAAACTGGGGACTGCGACCACCGAGACCAATGACACTTCGAGCTAATGACCACCCAGACTGTTACCGGTAACGCCAACAACCGCTCGATTCGTGCGCCTCAAGCTCACTGCTACTTGCTCCTGAGCATATCCGATGACTGATCCGCTGATATCGGCACTGTGACCGGCTGACCCTCAATACCGGCATAAACGACTAGGATAATCGCATCTTCTTCACCGATATTGGCACCGCCGTGTGGCTGGTTGATTAGCTCAATTACCGCGTCACCCGCACGCGCAATATGTTTTTCACCACCATCCGTGCGGACCTCGATAATACCTTCAAGAACAATCCCTGCCGTCATATATGGATGCTCATGCAGCGGCAATGCCATGCCCGCAGGAATGGTAATACGCGCCACCGTCACCTCAGGTTGACCCATTGCATATGCCGTCAAGGCTGTGCCGCCCCAATCTTGACTTGATCTCGCCAGTATCGTCGTTTCAATCGACGGCTCAGCCTCCGCCACCACACCACTGGAAAGCATGCTGACAATAATAAGGATATGGAGGCAACTTAACTCACGAGAAAACACCTGCTTCATATCGATTCAATCCCTTTCGGCCCATTGGCCAAACACTCTCATCCTACCAGTAGCAACAGCACTTTTGATTGGTCTTACCCACCGATAGCAACTGACCGTTAAGAAGCGCAGGGAGGGTGAGCAGAGTAACCTCGCCACATTTACTGACAAACATCGGTACTTGCCGCAGTCCGTCTCTCGCCGCTAGGGGACTACTCAGAGTCAGCAGTCACAATTGCCGCTAGCTGACCCACACCGTCCTGCGTCACCAGGAACTCAATCGGTCTGCAACAGACTTGGCAATCCTCAATATATTGCTCACCCAAATCCTCGGGGTTTAACAGAACGCAGATAGACTCCCAGCAATAGGGACAATCGACATAAGACTCTTGTAATGCTCTGTCCACAGAAATTAACTCACCTGCTTGAGCTGTTCCGAGTCATTGTTGCTCGACGTGAAGATCAACGCGCCATCAGAAACAGCACTTTCTCGAAACATCTTCTTGTCCACTCGATAGTTCTGGGGATTAACCCATGGCATTTGAGTACCCTGCCGAGGAAGCTTTGGCATCATGCGCTGCATGTAACCCGCTGAAAAATCGTGAATCCAGAATCGCTTTTCCATCGTTTTGGCGAGCAGCTCGGGAATCCGCGGCGTCGCCTGATCGTACCCAAACTCTTCCATATGATTCAGGACACGACACACCCACTCGGCCGTCAAGTCGGCTCGAAGCGTCCAGGACGCATTAATATAACCGAAGGTCTGAACCATATTCGGGATGTTCGAGCACATCACACCTTTGTAGGTCCACTCGTCGGCAAAATTGACTGGCTTGCCGTCCACTGTGAACTCAGCGCCACCCAAATTGAGTAATTCGATACCGGTGGCCGACACAATGATATCCGCGTCAATGTGTTCACCCGAGCCCGTTACCAAACCATCGGCATCGACATGCGCAATCGTATCGGTTACCACATCCGCTTTACCGCTGCGTAGCGCGGTAAACAAGTCATCATCGGGTACCAGGCATAGGCGTTGATCCCAAGGGTTGTATGTGGGCGTAAAGTGCTTTTTAACGTCAACCACGTCGCCGACCGCTTTTTCGACTTCGCCGAGTAAATTTTGAGCCACGCGATCAGGATTGCTCCGCGTTTGCTTGTAAATAATTTGCTGCCACAGCGTATTTCGAAACCTTACCAAGCCATATGCCCAGCTTGACGGCAAAACCTTGCGAAGAAAATTGGCTACTTTGTCGACCGATGGTCGTGACACAACATAGGTAGGCGAACGCTGCACCATGGTGACTTTCTCGGCGTCATTCGCCATGTTCGGTACGAGGGTCATGGCTGTAGCGCCAGAGCCAATCACGATCACCTTCTTGCCCTGATAATCCAGGTCTTCTGGCCAGAACTGTGGGTGGACCCACCTTCCCTGAAAATCATCACGCCCATCAAACTCGGGTTGGTGGCCCGCGTCGTAGTTATAATAGCCAGCGCACATGAGTAAAAAGTGACAGGTGAAATAACGCGCTTCGCCCCCGACCTCAACTGTCAATAACCAAGATGCAGTCTGAGTCGACCACTCTGCGGTCACTAGTTTGTGATTGAACTGGACCCGTTCTCGAATACCGTGCTCATCTGCGGTCTCATTGACGTAATCCCAGATGGCCGGACCGTCGGCAATCGCCTTCTCGGCTTTCCATGGCTTAAAGTTGTAGCCGAGCGTATGCATGTCGGAATCAGACCGGATCCCAGGATATTTAAAGAGATCCCATGTGCCGCCAATTGCCGCGCGGCGCTCAATAATCATGTAGTCCCGGTTGGGGCAATTCTTTTGCAGGTGCACCGCTGCTCCGACACCCGACAAACCAGCGCCCACTATCATGACGTCGGTATGTCGCGCTGTCTCGCGTGTATTGTTGCTCATAATGTCACCCTTTTCGCCGTCACGAGGACCGCAGAATAATCTTGTTCACTCAGGCAATACTGAGCGGCCTCTCTCTGCCGCTATCCGCAGACGCAACGCATTGAGCTTGATGAAACCCTCTGCATCTGCCTGATCGTATTTGCCAGCATCGTCCTCAAAGGTCGCTATTGCATCGTCAAACAGCGAGTCGGACGACTGACGACCCGTCACTGTGACATTACCCTTGTACAACTTAATCCGAACGTCGCCGTTAACGACGCTCTGTGTATTATCGATAGCGGACTGAAGCATCAAACGTTCGGGAGCCCACCAGTAGCCGTTATAAATCATTTTAGCGTAACGTGGCATTAATTCGTCTTTTAGATGCGCCACCTCTCGATCCAAGGTAATAGACTCAATCGCCCGGTGCGCCCGCAGCATGATGGTTCCTCCGGGCGTCTCATAACAGCCGCGCGACTTCATCCCGACGTACCGGTTTTCCACGATGTCTAGACGGCCCACGCCATGCTCACCACCCACCTTGTTAAGGTAAGCTAGGACGGTCGCAGGTGACATTGGCTCACCGTCGATAGCGACGACATCCCCACAAGCAAAGGTAAGCGTCAATTCGCGCCCCTGCTCCGGTGCCATCTCAGGAGAGACCGACCAACGCCACATTGATTCCTCTGGTGCGCACCACGGGTCTTCGAGGACACCTCCCTCGTAAGAAATATGCAGTAAATTGGCGTCCATCGAGTAGGGCGACTTTTTAGATGTGCTTGAAAAATCAACGGGGATTGAGCGCTCAGCGCAATAAGCCATGAGCGACTCGCGCGAGTTGAGGTCCCATTCGCGCCATGGCGCAATGACTTGGATCCCCGGTTTCAATGCATAGGCACCCAGTTCAAAGCGAATTTGGTCATTGCCCTTACCCGTAGCGCCATGCGATATCGCGTCAGCACCGGTTTCATTGGCAATTTCGACCAGCCGCTTTGCAATAAGAGGCCGCGCAATCGATGTGCCCAGTAGGTATTCACCCTCGTAAATCGTATTGGCGCGGAACATGGGAAAGACGAAATCTTTAACAAACTCTTCGCGCAAGTCATCGATGTAAATTTCCTGCACACCCAGGCTTTCGGCCTTGGCGCGCGCTGGCTCCACCTCCTCGCCCTGTCCGATGTCCGCTGTAAACGTCACGACTTCACAGGCGTAGGTGTCTTGCAGCCACCTCACAATAACGGAGGTGTCCAGGCCGCCCGAATAGGCTAAGACAACTTTGTTTACACTGCTCATTTACGGCTCCTCTCTACAGGACATGAACTACAGAGCTCCAGGACATGAACCTCAGAGCTCCATGACATGAACTACAGAGCTCCAGGTCATGAACTAAAGGTCAAAACTGAAGGGCGTGAAGTTTACGCGCGAGAAAGCCCGATGGACAGTCGATCACTGCTAAACTAGGGACAAAGCAACATAAAAGGCCATTTTATGCCTCGCATCACCATCACAAGACCGGACGACTGGCACATCCATTTACGTGATGGCGATGTTTTGGACCGTACGGTAAATGATGTAGCCCTTTGGGCACACCGTGCAGTGGTCATGCCAAACCTCACGCCGCCGGTCAAGACTGCAGCAGAGGCTACCCAGTATCACACGCGCATCATGGCGGCCCTTGCGGACAATAAGCGATTTGAGCCTTTGATGACCCTGTATCTAACAGATGCAACTACACCACAGGACATTAAGGAGGCATCAGACTCAGAGCTGATCTGTGGTGTCAAACTGTACCCAGCAGGAGCAACTACGAACTCGGCAGCTGGTGTAACCGGATTGGAAACGCTCAAACCCACTCTGGCTGCCATGCAGGAATGTGATCTTCCACTGCTTATTCACGGCGAAGTGACCGATCCTGATGTGGATATTTTCGATCGAGAAGCCAAATTCATCGAGCGCACACTGGGTCCCCTAGTCGAGGAATTTCCAACGCTGCGGATTATTTTGGAGCACATTACAACCCAAGACTCGGTTGACTTCGTCTCCGAATCAAGGGCTGGTGTCGCTGCAACCATTACCCCACAGCACCTGCTGTTTGACCGGAACGATATGCTGGTGGGCGGCATCCGACCGCACCTATTTTGCCTGCCCATCCTCAAGCGGCGACAACATAAAGAGGCATTGAGATCAGCGGCCACCTCTGGCAATCCAAAGTTTTTCATTGGCACCGACTCGGCGCCTCACACTGTAGAGACGAAAGAGTCAGCCTGTGGCTGTGCCGGCTGTTACAGCGCTCATGCAGCCATACCGTTATACGCCGAAGTGTTTGAAGAAGAGGGTTGTCTCGACAAATTAGAAGCCTTCACCAGTCACTTTGGCGCTGACTTCTATCGCAAGGCCAGAAACGAGGATACGCTCGATTTGGTCAGGCAAGACAACCTAGCTCCTGACTATTTGACCTTTGGCTCAAGTAGCGTCATACCGCTACGAGCCGGTGAGTCTTTGCGATGGCGACTGGAACCCTCGCAATGACCAATATAACGCCCTTCCTTTTTAAGGATCGTTTTCGTGGCTTTCTCCCCGTCGTCGTTGACTTAGAAACCGGTGGCTTCAATGCCAGTACCGATGGAATCCTCGAAATCGCCGCGACCTTTTTTGACCTTAGCAACGACGGCTATTTGTCGATCAGTCACACAATCGCACGAAATGTTGACCCGTTTGTAGGGGCTAATCTCGAGCCATCGGCTCTCGAATTCACCGGAATTGACCCGGAAAATCCCCTGCGCGAAGCGGTTCCGGAGGAAATTGCGTTAGGTGACATCTTTGGTGAGGTGCGACGAGAGGTAAAAGACAAGGGGTGCAGTCGCGCTATTTTAGTCGGGCACAATGCACACTTTGATGCCGGCTTCTTAAATGCGGCATCCGAGCGCTGTCAAATAAAACGTAACCCGTTTCATCCTTTTTCTCATTTCGACACGTCGACACTCGCCGGTCTTGCATACGGTCACACCGTTTTGGCGCAAGCATGCAAGCGCGCGGGCATTGAGTTCAGTAATAGCGAAGCTCACTCGGCAGATTATGATGCTCGAAAGACTGCCGAGCTATTCGCGGGCATCGTCAATCGATGGCAAGACTTGGGTGGGTGGGCGTGGCCAGATCCCGAGGATCCCGAGACAAACTGAGCTAACCTGACAGTTCACTCAGCAGGGTATCAAGCTCTTCGATGTAAACGTGAATATCCGTGATACCCAGCAGCTCGTACTTCACCGAGTTGTCGATTGGTAACAGCTGCGATAGAACATGGCAGACCTCCCAGCAGTTTGTCGTATCAACCGTGTGGCCTAGACGCCTCACCTCCGGGTGTCGCTGCAGACCCGCCAACACATCGATCATAGATCGGCCCTCATCCGACACTCGTGCCGGCTCGGAACGAGGCTCGATATCAACGTGGGCTCGAGTAAGCCCCGACGATTCCCGCCAAACCTCCTCAATGTGAAAGCGCTCCGCCCCTTCGATGGTTATACCCAGCAGTCCATTAGGCAGTTGATCCCAATCGACAATGTTCGCCATGGTGCCATAGTCACCTAGATCTAAATTTGTCACTGATGCCTCAGCCACTTCTGACCCACGTCGAATCCAAACCACTCCGAAACCCACACCATCGCGCATGCACTGAGCAATCATATCGATGTAGCGACGCTCAAAAATCTGCAGAGGCAAACGACCAGAGGGGAACAATACAGTCCCCAGCGGAAAGAGAGGAATATTAGTCAACGATATCTCCTGTTGGGTCACTGGTAGCCTCAAGATCGGTTAACAACAATAACGCTTCTGTTCGGGAGCTTCCGCAAAATTCAGCCTCTGCTTGAAACTGTATGCAGCAGGTGGGGCGCCTGGGATCGCCGAATAACCGGCACAGGCCCTCGCCATCGAGATGCGTGCACCGTTGCCCCTTTGGTTTCCCGTGAGGCATTCCAAAGAAGGGGGTATGAATAGCCGGTACGATACAGCAAGCGCCACAGCCCGCTCGACATTCCACTAGGTCGCCTCAGGCCCCAAGGGTTTTACGGAAATAATCAGTTTGGGTAAGAGGAGCAGTGCACCCATAACCGCCGCCAGCATCGCCATGACCGTTAGCACCCCAAAATAGATACTCGGTGTAAAATTCGATAGCGTCAGCATTGAGAAACCTACAACCACTGTTAACGTCGTGTAGTACATGGCCCGCCCAATGCTGCCGTGACTTCGATACATCGCCTCTCGGTAGTTTCGATCGATCGCAAACTCTTTCCTAAACCGATGAATGTAGTGGATGCAGTTATCTACCCCCATCCCCACAACAATCGCCGCGATGGTAATAGTCATGATGTCCAAGGGAATGCCCACTAGACCCATAACACCGAGTACTAGGCCCGCCGCCAGCATGTTAGGAGCTAGGCCCAAAAGAGCGAGAGAGATCGATCTAAACAACGCTAAAAACATGAGGCCAATAGCGACAAAGACGGCCCCCAAAGTGAGTATCTGCGATGCATAAAGACTTTGAAGCACATTGTTGTATAGCACTAATAGTCCGGTGAATTTCACACGAGTCTCATCTAAACCCGTCTCTTCTAAAATTTGCGCGTACAGCGTCTTCAGGTATTCGTCTCGGCGCAATGTTTTGCTCGTCTCCATGGCTCGCACGGTAATCCGAGCTTGCTGCGCAACGGGATCGTAATAGGGTGCGATGAGTACATCTGCGACATCGTCGGGCAAGCTCCGCTCCACCAAGGCTAGTTCGACGCTGCCGAGCTTGTCGTCATAGAGACGGTCCATGACTGAAAAACCGGTGGACAGGGATAAGACCTTCCCAGACTCCGATCGTGCATCGACGATGTTGTGAATTTGATCAATGAGGTCTCGTCCTTCTAAAGAGAACCAGTAGCCAATTTCGGCTGAGTTTTCGTCCGCAAAGGAAATGTCCTCACCAAAGGGATCGTCCTCCCAAAAGTCATCATCACCGGTGTCGTCGAGGGCAGACTGCGAAAATTCCGCACCGGGCAAGGCCGCGTCCTCACCAAACCCCTCATCGGCCTCAATTGCGACGACAAGGCTGCTGTCAGCATCCTCTGACGGCGGATATAAAATGATATCCAGAGGGATCGTGCCACCCAACCTAGAGTCGAGCAGCTCCATACCCTGATAAATCTCAGTCGTATCTTTGAAATAATCAATAAAACGATTTTCAACCTGAAGGCGAGTGAGGCCCACCACCACTAGCAAGACAAGCACGCCCGTCGCCACAAAAACAAGACCGCCAAAACGCTCAACCACTGTAGCAAATCGACCTGTCATGCTCAGCTCATCGCTGACGGCCCGCGCTCCTTGCTCAGGTAACAGCGCCATCATGGCGGGCACCAGGGTGAAACAGACAACAAAAGCCACGACAATACCCGCCGTCATCATCCAGCCAAAGTCGATAACAGGCTTGATGCCGGCCACCACCAGCGAGGTAAAAGCCACCATCGTGGTCACCGCCGTGTAAAAACAGGGTACAAACATCAGCTCTGCCGCTTTTACAGCGCGCTCGGCACGCACAAGCTCAGGCTCCGTGACTTCTAGTTCCCGGTAGCGCACTACTAGATGGATAGCGAGAGCCAGCGATACGACCAACAGCACGGCGACGAAGTTCGATGAAATAATAGTCATCCGCCAGTCGGTAAATCCGAGAATCCCCAACATTATTAACGCGGACAGTGAACAGGCGATAATCGGCGTCACGACCCATCGGTAATCCCTAAATATCAGGGCCAGCATTAAAACCATCACCCCGATGATTGCGAGTCCAAAGGTCACCAAGTCATCCTGCACAAAATCCAACATGTCAGCGGCGATCATGGGGACGCCACCCACAAAAATCCGGCTTTGCCCTCGATATTTATCAGCGACAGCTCGAACATTTTCTACCAATTGCGCGCGCGCGGCGTTTACCGTTCGAGTCGATTCGTCGTAAGCCGATTCAATCTCTGCAAGTTCCGCTTGGACCGCGGCAGATGCACCGGAGGACACCTGCTTACGAAGCTCACTGCGCAGGTCGCCCAATCGCTCGATTTCCGTGTCAGGCTCAATCGTGACCTGTACTGCGGTCAAGTCTCCTGCCTCACTAACGACCAAGTTGCTATAGAGCTGGCTCGTCGTCAATTCGGTCAGGGCCAGCGAACGATCAACACTTGGATCCCTTAGACTCGCAATGGAATCGAGATCTGCCAAATCCGTGAGGGATATGGGCGGGCTTTCCAGCAGCGGTACATCCAGCGCAGATAGCACACTACGCACACCCTCAACCGACTCAAGGTCGGTCACCATGGCGTTAAGGCCCTGCAGTGATTGGTCACTCAGTAAGGCCGAATCAGGCTCCCAAGTGACTATTAAAAAGTCATAGCTTTCATAGCGATCCGTGGCCTCTCGGTAGAAAGCTAAGTCCGGATCACCCTGTAACAAGAGCGAATCGGATGACGCATCCAGACGCACGTTGTCTAGCTGCGATGCAGCGAGGCCGGCCAACGCCAGCATGACTGCGATGACCAACCCAAAATGGCGGGAAATCGCATTGTGATATAGATGCAAAATGGCTACTCCGTTTAACGAGGACTACTGCGAAAGGGATTGTAGCAACTGCCGGTGTAAACCGCCGAAACTACCGTTACTCATTATCACTACATGATCTTGACCTTGTGTGGCGACGACCAATGCATCGTGAAGCTGTTGTGTGCAATGAAACACATGATGATGGTCGTAATCAGCAGCCGTATCGCTGATGGACCAATCAAGGCCGGTTGGCTCGAACCAATACACCGCATCCGCATTCTCGGTCGCGGGCAATAAGTCTAATTGGTGAACGCCACGCTTCATCGTATTTGAACGCAATTCAATAACAGCAATTATACGTTGCCCACCAACAGCGCAGCGAAGACCGTCAATAGTTGAGCGAATCGCTGTTGGATGATGCGCGAAATCATCATAAACACGAATTCCATTGGGTGCGCCGAGGAGCTCTAGTCGTCGCTTGACACCTTGAAATCGATTCAGTGCCCTGCACGCCGCGGTAAGGTTCACACCCAGCTCGCAGGCGGCCGCGACAGAGGCAAGCGCATTGTCCGCGTTATGCTGGCCGATGAGATTCCAGTCAATCTGGGCTGTTTCACCTAGGGGCGAGACTATGGTGATCTTACGACAACTTGGGTCTGTCGTAGCTAGACGCCAATCCTCGCACTTGTCTGCTCCCAAACGCGCTACCGTGGACCAACAACCACGGGCCAATACCTCGTTTATAGCACTTCCCTCACGAGCCATTATTTTACCGTTACCGGGGACACATCTTATGAGATGGTGAAACTGGGTTTGGATGGCCGACAGATCATCAAAAATATCGGCATGATCGAATTCAAGGTTGTTGATGATCAAGGTGCTTGGTTTGTAATGAACAAATTTAGAACGCTTATCAAAAAAGGCCGAATCGTATTCATCTGCCTCAACCACGAATGGCCCAGTCCCCAGTCTTGCAGAGCCACCAAAGTCATCGGGCAAGCCGCCAATTAAAAAACCAGGGTCATAGCCTTCACATTCGAGGATCCAGGTAAGCATCGCTGAAGTGGTCGTTTTGCCGTGAGTACCCGCCACCGCAGCTACGTGGCGACCTCGCAATAAATTCTCGCCCAGCCATTGAGGTCCAGAGATGTAGGGGATGCCCTGATCAAGTACAAACTCAACCGCAGCGTTACCGCGCGATAAGGCATTTCCAATCACTACCAAGTCGGGTATGGGCTCCAAATGGTGTGGCGAATAACCCTCTAACAGCTTTATCCCAGCGTCCCTAAGCATGGTGCTCATGGGCGGGTATACGTTGGCATCTGAGCCCGTCACCTCGTACCCCAAATCGCGCGCCAGCAAGGCAATGCCGCCCATGAACGTGCCACAAATACCCAATATGTGTACGCGTTTAGTCATCTAGCGCTCCAAATTGAAGCGACAAGCGTATCATGACCGTATTCGCTTTATGTCAGTCGTTTAAGGAGACATTGATGCCCTCAGGTCCAGCCCCTAACGCGTTTTACGCACAATCCGGAGGCGTCACTGCCGTCATCAATGCGAGCGCTCTAGGCGTGATAGAAACTGCGGCACAATACCCCGACAAAATTGGCCGCATCTATGCGGGTAAAAATGGCATTTTGGGTGCACTTAGAGAGGAACTCATCGACGTAGCACTAGAGGCACCTAACGTTATTAGTGGCTTGATGACCACACCTTCCGGGGCCTTTGGTTCCTGCCGCTACAAGCTCAAAGGCATCAATGAGAGCCGGGCGGAGTATGAACGCCTCATAGAAGTGTTTAAAGCGCATAACATCCGCTACTTCTTTTACAACGGCGGCGGCGATTCGGCGGACACCTGCCAGAAGGTCTCAGAAATCGGAAGAACCATGGGGTTTCCTCTGCAGGCTATTCACGTCCCTAAGACTATCGACAATGATCTGCCGTTCACTGACAACTGCCCGGGCTTTGGCTCGGTGGCAAAGTATGTCGCACTATCCACACAAGAGGCCGCAATGGATATTGCCAGTATGTGCGCCACATCGACCAAGGTCTTTATATTGGAAGTCATGGGTCGACATGCGGGATGGATTGCTGGTGCAGCCGGGCTTGCCGCACAGTCTTGTGGGGATGCGCCGCATATTATCCTCTTTCCCGAAATAGCCTTCGATGAAGCGCGATTCCTCGCTAAGGTTAAAGAAACGGTCGATAACTACGGGTTTTGTGTGATTGTGGCGTCAGAAGGGACGCAAACGGCTGATGGCCAATTACTATCGGGCTCGACATCACGAGATGCATTTGGTCACGTTCAGTTGGGGGGTTTAGCGCCAAAACTGGCAGACCTCATTAAGCAAGCGCATGGCTACAAATACCACTGGGCCGTAGCAGACTATTTGCAGCGCGCCGCAAGGCACATCGCAAGCCAAACAGACCTAGATCAAGCATTTGCATTGGGGAAAGCAGCCGTCAGTCTCGCCGTTGAGGGGCACAACGCCATTATGCCCACGATCCAGCGAACGAGTGACGAACCCTATCAATGGACAATAGGCACCGCGCCTTTGGATGAAGTGGCCAATCAGGAAAAAATGATGCCGAAGAGCTTTTTTAGCGACGATGGCTTCGGAATTACACCCGAGGCGCGACGCTATTTTGAGCCCTTGATCGTAGGTGAAGCCTATCCTAGCTACGACAAGGGACTTCCTGTTTACGTGACGCTGGCGAAGCATCTGGTGGACAAGAAACTGCCCGTTGACGAGAGATGGTGAACCCTTTGTCAAACGACGTATTGTTCAAAAATCTCCTCTAGGCAATCCAAAATCAGCTCAAATCCGTCTGGCCTCAACGCGGGCCATTTTTCCCATGCCTCACTGAGCGCAGCGGGCGTCTGATATCCCCGCAGCTGTTCGGCTCGTGGACGGTAGCTTAAATGCCATGGCTCAACGGCCACGCCACCCTTGTCGGTATGGTAGGGACGGTCAAAATCTTCTGACACGCCTTCCTTTATCGCTCCGTCCAACCAACGAGTGAGCGACGCGAAATAGCCCCCGCTGCCGTATTCGCTGGGTATAAGCTTCAACGACTCGCCTTTTGGAATAAGAGTGGGATCAAAAATGTCGACTTCAGTGCCCCAGTGATGCCGCGATGTGCCGGGAAGAGCCGAAAATCTTAAAATACGGTGCAGCCACTCCTCCGAAGTGTGGTCTTGTCGATTAAGCACCCTGTCAAAGTCGTCCAATACCTGTCGATCTCCTCGCCACTTGGCATTAAATATCGCAAGCTGCGATGCGTACGAGCGATAACTTGAGGCGGCTTGCAGCACAAAGCCTTGCGTCAACGCTCGCGCCTGCAGGCGAACAAAGGCTTGGGCTGCTAGTTCATCGAACCTATGGCCCGACGCCAGTGAGACTAGCCCAAAATCGGAGAGCCCTAAGGCGATATCATTGTCGTTCGGTATTTGCATCGCTGTCTCACACTGGGTCCGTCATTCTGTGCCGTTTTTCAATCACGACCAACACTCGCATAAGCTCCTAGCAAAGCGCCTCTAATTCTGATAGCTTCGCGTCCGCGATTGCGCAGGTCAACTGCGATTCACTCAGTTTGCGCTTCAATGGAAATCCAAATGGCAACGAAAAAGACGACAGAAACAACCACCCAAGTAAAAGCGACGCCGAAGGCGAAAGCTGCACCCAAGGCCAACGCAGCGCCCAAAGCAAAAGCTGCACCCAAAACAAAAGCTGCGCCCAAAGCGGCAGTGGCTCCTAAGGCCAAAGCAGCGCCCAAAGCAAAAGCTGCGCCCAAGGCAAAAGCTGCGCCCAAAGCGACAGCGGCTCCTAAGGCCAAAGCTGCGCCCAAAGCAAAAGCTGCGCCCAAAGCGACAGCAGCTCCCAAGGCCAAAGCTGCGCCCAAGGCAAAAGCTGCGCCCAAGGCAAGCACAAAGTCCTCGTCTAACGTTGCACGTGCCGTTGGCCAGGTCCAAAAGTTCGATAACTTTAAGCCATATAAGCCATCCCGCGGCGAGAGCTACATGAACAGTGAGCAGCTCGAGCACTTCAGGCAATTGCTCCTTTCTTGGCGATCGGATCTGGTGAACGAGGTGTCCAAGACAGTCGGACACATGAAAGACGAGGCCGCAAACTTCCCCGATCCGGCTGATCGAGCGACACAAGAAGAAGAGTTCAGTCTTGAATTGCGAGCACGAGATCGTGAGCGCAAGCTAATCAAAAAAATTGATGGGACGCTGGAACGTATTTCTATCGACGACTATGGTTACTGCGACGCATGCGGTATCGAAATCGGCGTTCAACGACTCGAGGCTAGGCCCACCGCAACACTGTGTATTGACTGCAAAACACTCGCGGAAATCAAGGAACGCCAAGAGCTGGGTTAAGTTCAGTAAATCATGGATGCGAAATATTCAGGACGATTCGCTCCATCTCCTACGGGGCCACTACACCTCGGGTCCCTAATTACCGCCGTCGCCAGTTACCTTGATGCAAGAGCGTCAGGTGGTTCGTGGCGACTCCGTATTGACGATATCGACCCGCCGCGTCATGACCAAACTAGTTTTGAGTCCATTCCGAGCTGTTTGCAAGCGCATGGCTTGACATGGGATGGGGACGTCATCCGTCAAAGTCTGCGCCGCAGCACGCACGACCAATACCTGAAAGAGCTAGAACACCAAGGTCTTACCTTTACCTGCGTCTGCACACGTACCAGCCTTGGATCACTTGGTCAGTGCGAAGCCGACTGCTCGTCACGCCGCCACCGAACAGGCAGTATTCGCTTCAAGGTGCCAGATAACTTACCAAACACCCTCGACGATCTCATACTTGGCTCCCGAGTGACGCCGCGGCTCCCTGCGAATTTCGTTATCAGGCGAAGAGATGGTCTGATCGCGTACCAGCTAGCGACGGCAGTTGATGATCTTGATGAGCTTTACACCCATGTCATTCGCGGAGCAGACTTGCTCGAATCAGGTTACCGCCAAATGGCAATCCAATCAGCTTTAGGCCGTCAGTCGCCACGTTATGGCCACATACCTATCCTCTACGATCAACAGGGTAATAAGTTAAGTAAGCAAACGGGCGCCGCCCCGGTCGATATTCAGACACCAGACCAGAATCTAAAGTTCGCACTACGATTTCTAAATCAATCCACGGCACTCAGTGACACCTCGAGCGTACGAGACATCTTGGAACATGCCATTGATCACTGGAATCCCAAGGCGATAGCCCCGCCCGGGGTGTAACTTTTCAACACAATAAGTGTTACCCAGTTGATACTTAAGTCACCATTCGTGTTAGCCTCACCAGCGACTTTTGGTAGGAAGAAGGTGCAATGCTGACGGTTCTCTTACTCGATGATGATCCCATAAGTGCGACGCACACCGCGGATGACCTCTCCGCAGAGGGTCTCAAAGTGATTAAGGCGTCCCCTTTCTCGGCGCTTGGGGCCATTAAATCCGCTGAACGAGTCGATGTGGCTATTCTGGATCCCGGTAGAAACGAGGCCGGAGCAAGCCAGTTAATTGCTGATTTACATCCTGTACCCGTATTCGTGCATGCCCAGCATGCGTCATTGCGTTCGGCAGTTGATCTCATGAAAGCAGGCGCCAAAGATTACTGGGCAAAGCCCGCACCCATAAAGGACGTTCTGGAAGCCATTAGACAGGCGGGATCGGGGGCTATCGCAAAACCAGACAAATCTGCAGTTGCCGTCGAAGCGTTTGTTGGTAAATCCACTAGCATGCGAAAGCTTATGAGCATGGCAAGTAAGGCTGCGAGAGCGAGCTCCACCGTCTTAATCATTGGAGAGACTGGCACTGGCAAAGAATTGGTTGCCCGCCATATTCATCAGACAAGTGACCGCGCCAGCAAACGCATGGTCTCGGTCAATTGCGCCGCCATACCGGAGACGCTAATCGAGTCAGAACTTTTTGGCTACGAGAAAGGTGCTTTCACCGGCGCCAATGCGCAACGGGTGGGCTTAATCGAAGCCGCCGATGGTGGAACGCTTTTTCTCGATGAGATTGGCGAGTTACCGCCCTCTGCTCAGGCTCGGTTACTGCGATTCATTCAAGAGGGTGAGATAAGGCGAATTGGCTCGGTGGAAAGCGCCAGCGTAAATGTGCGCCTTATATGCGCGACCCACCGAAACTTGGTTGAACTCGAAAATACTGACGCCTTCCGCAGGGATCTATTTCACCGCATTAACGTCCTTCGCCTAGAACTGCCGCCGCTTCGGGAACGAGGCAATGACATTGAGGGCCTGACGAACTGGCTCCTAACGCGTGTTGCTGGTCGGTTAGGTTTAGAAGTTAAGCCGCTCACAAGCGGTGCCAAACAGGCTCTAACAGCCTATAAATGGCCGGGCAACGTTCGTGAGCTAGAACATACCTTAGAGCGAGCACTCGTTATGGCTGAGAGTGATGTCATCAGCGGCAGTGATCTGAATCTCCCGGTAACACAGATCGTAACGGAAACAGATGATAGCTCACCGATGCTCGCATCATATTCTGATCAAGATACCACCTTTGCACAAAACGATGAGGCCGGAGAGCTTTCCCTCGAAGAATACTTTCAACGCTTTGTCTTGGAAAACCAACACGCCATGAATGAAACCGAGCTAGCACAAAAGCTCGGAATCAGCAGAAAATGCCTGTGGGAGCGAAGACAACGGTTTGATCTGCCACGTAACCGCAAAAAGGGTGCAGCATAAGCGTTCCTGGTGAGCTTATTCGTAACAACAGGGGTTTAGTTTCGTAACACTTCTGTCATGAGACAATCACGAAAAGCCATTCGGAATTTATAAAGCTTTGTTTTTATTGAAAAAATATTGAGTGGCACGGCAAATGCAACGATTACGACAGAGCCAGAATAAAAATAAGCGGCCGAATAAAAATAATATGCGTCACTACGGACCTGGGCGGGGAAGGCAACTTCCCCCAGTTTCTTTTTACCTATCTACCTCTTGACTTGATAAGATCGGTGTAGCCCTAATCGAGTCACCTAATTTGCACACCATCGATTCCAGCGAACTGATTGACGCATCTGCACTGTCGAAGGCGGCCGTCGCCGTTGTGGCACGCTTAGTGGATAATGACTACAACGCCTATATCGTCGGCGGCGCCGTGCGAGACCTACTACTAGGTAAGCGCCCTAAAGATTTTGACGTTGCGACAAACGCAACGCCAGAGCAGGTAGTCGCCTTGTTCAAAGGGGCAAGGATTATTGGTCGCCGCTTCCAGATTGTTCATGTGCGCATGGGCCGAGAAATCATAGAGGTAACGACATTTCGGGGACACCATAGCGACGATACGTCAAAGGTGTCAGTTAAATCCGAGAACGGCTTGCTCTTGCGAGACAACGTTTATGGAACTCTTGATCAGGACGCGGCGCGCCGAGATCTCACGATTAACGCACTCTATTTAGACCCCCGAAAAAAAGTAATCCTAGATGATCTGGGCGGCTTAGAGGACATCGAGTCTCGTTTAATCCGAATCATTGGCAACCCTGTTACTCGCTACAGTGAAGATCCGGTTCGGATGCTTCGTGTGGCCCGTTTTGCCGCAAAGCTCGGCTTTTCGATTGATAAAGACAGCCTTGATGGGATAGCTCAGTGCCGTCATCTTTTACTGGACATTCCGGCAGCGCGACTTTTTGACGAGACACTGAAGCTGTTTATGGCCGGCGCAGCTGCACCGACCATCGAGTCTCTTGACAGACATAACTTACTTGAACCGCTTTTCCCCGCGGCAGTAGATTCCATGATGGACGCTGCGGCGCGCGCATTGATTGTTACAGCGATGCGAAATACCGATGCCCGAATTGACCGAGGAAAGCCGGTAACACCGGCTTTCTTATTAGGCGCGCTGCTCTGGCCTGCTGTGGAGTCTAAGAGCCGCGAATTGGTAAAGACGGGTAACCAAGAGGGCTCTACTGTGAACGCCGCGGCTCAACAGGTACTAGCTATCACTCTGCAGCGAGTTGCCATCCCCAAACGATTCTCCATTCCCATGAGAGAAATATGGGAGCTGCAGCCCCGTCTTGAAAAATGTGCCTCCAAGCGCGCCAAGTCAGTGATATCACAGCGGCGATTCCGCGCTGCATTCGACCTATTATTGTTGCGCGCCGATGAGCGAGATGAGCTCCGCTCCGCGATAGCATTTTGGGAGGAACAGCAACAGCTATTTCCCGAATTAGTGGGCAGTCAGCCCGGCACCGAAATTCCGTCCCGAAAGCGACGACCGCGGCGGCGAAAGCCCAGCACATGACACTAGCGGTGATTGCTTTGGGGGCTAATATTGACAGCCCTACAGAACAACTTAAAACGGCTCGTGACGCGATAAATCAATTGCCCAACCTGTCCGATACTCACCTATCGCGCGTCTACTCCTCACCGCCAATGGGGCCACAGAACCAACCCCCCTTCTTCAACGCGGTAATGACCTGTCACTACACTGCTGATGCCAACCAATTACTCACTGAGCTGCAGCGAATTGAAGTCAACATGGGCCGCGTGAAGCGCAGGCGATGGGGGGAGCGTTGCATTGATTTGGACATCATCCAGCTGGGAGATGTCGTCATTGAAACAGCTCACCTATCACTACCCCACCCAGGTATCGCAGAACGGCTCTTCGTCGTGCAGCCCATGATCGACCTGCTGGGTTGTCAACACAAGGTGCCGGGACTTGATGATCTTGGTACCCTTAGGCGCAGGCTTACGAATCAGTCATTGACCCTGTGTCAGGACGTCGAACTCTAGGTTTACAACATGACACTGGCGGACATATTTTGATAGATACAGAAGCATTGGCTATCGACCTGAAGGGGCGCATCCCACAGCCCTATATAGCCATCGAGGGTCCTATCGGAGTTGGAAAAACAACACTGGCGCGTCAGCTGTCGGACCTTTTTGATTACCAGCTGCTGCTCGAAGATGCCCATGAAAACCCATTCCTCACCAAGTTTTATGAGAATCGGCGCCAAAATGCCTTAGCCACACAATTGTACTTCCTGTTCCAGCGTATTCAGAAAATAGATGACTTAAAGCAGCAGGACCTATTCAGACCACTTCGCATCGCCGACTTCCTGATCGATAAGGATCCGCTGTTTGCTCAAGTTAATCTAGATCCCGACGAATACGCGCTATATCACAAAGTCTATAACCAGATGACCGTGGACGCTCCGACGCCCGACTTGGTGATCTACTTGCAAGCATCTGTGGACCGGCTACTCGAGCGCATAGAACGTCGTGGAATCGCAGCCGAGCGTGCGATTAGCCGTCACTACCTTGAAGAGCTAAATGAGGTGTACAGTGAATTCTTTCTGCACTACGATGCGGCGCCATTGTTGATAGTGAATGCCAACCAGATTGACCTGGTGAACCGAAGAGAGGACTTCGAGCAACTGGTCAATTACGCGCTGGACATCAAAGCGGGTCGGCATTATTTCAACCCAACATTCATAGATTGACGTAATTAACTCACGTACCAAGGAGCGCTCGAATCGATGTCCGATCGAATAACCACCAGCAAACTCGACGCGATGAAAAGCGCGGGCGACAAGTTTGTAATGGTCACTGCCTATGACTCAACCTTCGCACGGTTGGTCAGCGATGCTGGTGCCGAGTGTATTCTTGTAGGCGATTCGTTAGGTATGGTCTTGCAGGGACACGACACCACCGTTCCAGTATCGTTGGATGCCATGGTTTACCACACGGAGTGTGTGGCGCGGGCAAGACCCACATCGATGATCGTGGCAGACCTCCCATTTATGACCTACTCGTCCCCTGATGTCGCTTTGACAGCCAGCATGGAACTTATGCAGCAGGGTGCCCAGATGGTAAAGCTCGAGGGAGGTGTTTGGTTGAGTGAGACTATCCACCAGCTTGTTCAACGCGGCATACCGGTATGCGCACATTTGGGTTTAACGCCGCAATCGGTGAATGTGTTTGGTGGCTACAGAGTCATGGGACGAACACCCAAGGAAGCAAAGTCTATTCTTGCCGACGCCGTTGAAATCCAAGACGCAGGTGCCAGTATGCTCTTACTCGAGTGTGTCCCCGAGAAGTTGGCAGCAGATATCTCGTCGAAACTGGATATTCCTGTCATCGGCATTGGCGCCGGCGCGGGAACTGACGCCCAAGTCTTAGTGCTCCATGATCTTCTTGGACTCACAGAGAAGCCCGCAAAATTTGTCGAGAACTTTATGGCGGATGCTGACTCCATTCAGGACGCTATTGCCGCCTTTGTTAAGGCTGTCAAAGACGGTTCCTACCCTACAGCTCAGCATACGTATCAATAACCGTGGATATTTTGACCAGCGCAGAGACTATGCGCAAATGGCGGTCATCCCTACCCCATGACCAGTCAATTGGATTCGCGCCAACAATGGGTCACTTGCACTCAGGGCATATTGCGCTAATAGAAGCTTCGCGCAATAAAAGTGACGTTACCGTCGCATCAATCTTTGTCAACCCCATGCAGTTTGGCGCCAGCGAAGACCTCGAGGCCTATCCAAGAACACTGGCTGAGGACCTCGCAAAGCTAGAACAGGCAGGCGTAGCTGCCGTGTTTACACCAAATGCCAGCGACATCTACCCCGATGGCATTGACCAACATACCGCTGTCGATGTGCCAGGACTGACTGATGTCCTATGTGGCGCGTCACGCCCCGAGCACTTTCGTGGCGTGACGACCGTCGTAACCAAATTATTAGGACTTGTTAGGCCTCATCTCGCTTTTTTTGGCGCGAAAGACCTCCAACAGGTCTTAGTTATTCAGAAAATGGTGCGCGATCTTTGCATTAATACGGAAATCATAACGGTTCCCACCATGCGCGAAGCTGATGGCCTTGCTATGAGCTCTCGAAACACGTATCTGAGCGATGAAGAGCGCGCGGCCGCCCCCACGTTTTCGGCAATTCTGGAAGCCTGTGGTACTGCATTGTCGGCGCCTTCTGCCGACTTCGACCGTATTCTAAAAGACGCCCAAAAAGCGCTGATACATGCTGGATTTTCAGTCGATTATTTAGAAGCTCGTCACACACATGACCTATCACCCGCGTCCTCAAACAGTGACGAGGTGGCTCTATTTGGTGCTGTGCGGCTGGGTGCTACGCGACTGATCGATAATCGCATGTTACCCGCTCAGCCATAAGGCTATTTCCTAGTTACCACTTGCTGACTTAGCCGCAGCAGGCTCATGAAGGAAATCCAGTAAATCCTCCACTTCTTGAGGCGGTGGCGCAGTGACACGACTCACCGTCAACGCAACAATAAAATTCATAATCGCTCCGACTACACCAAAGGCGTTAGGCTCGATCCCAAAGAACCAGTTTGGGGACATATCACCAAGGAAGGACGTGCCCGGGATGAACATAATTCCCTTGTGTTGGAATACGTAGAGCAACGTCACCGAGATACCCGCGAGCATACCAGCGACGGCCCCCTCGCGATTCACTCCACGTGCGAAGATCCCCATGAGCAGTGCAGGAAATAGCGAGGATGCTGCCAGGCCAAAGGCGAGAGCGACGGTGCCTGCAGCAAAGCCTGGTGGATTCAGGCCCAAGTAACCCGCTCCCAACACGGCTGCTGCCATTGCTATCCGAGAGGCCCTCAATTCAGCCTTGTCTGAAATGGAGGGCATGTAGGTACTTTTTAATAAGTCGTGCGATATAGCACTGGATATAGCGAGAAGGAGCCCTGCTGCTGTCGACAAAGCTGCTGCCAAACCACCCGCCGCGACGAGGGCAATCACCCAGTTGGGCAACTGTGCAATCTCTGGATTTGCCAAAACCAGAATATCGTTGTCCAGCTTGGTTAATTCATTGGTATCAGGGTCGGCCGTATATTGAATACGACCGTCGCCGTTAAGGTCTTCAACCTTGAGTAGACCCGTCTGCTCCCAATTTTCGAACCAGCCGGGTTTGTCCTCGATTAACAGTGCCTCGGCTTCCGAAGACCACATGGTGTCAATGATATTGAGTCGTGCCATAGCAGCGATAGCAGGTGCAGTTGTATATAGAATCGCGATAAACACGAGAGCCCAGCCTGCTGATCGTCGGGCTGCCGCAACACTAGGTACGGTGAAAAATCGGATGATGACATGCGGAAGACCTGCAGTCCCAATCATCAAGGAGGCGGTAAACGCCAACATGTTTAAGGTGCTGCCCCGCAAGGTCGTGGTGTACTCTTGGAAACCCAGATCAACTAAAATCAGGTCGAGCTTATCCAGCAAGTAGACATCCGTGCCGACCAGAGTTGAGCCTAGACCCAACTGAGGCAATGGATTGCCTGTGAGCTGTAGGCTTATGAAAATGGCGGGAATCGTATAGGCGGTAATAAGCACCACATACTGAGCAATCTGGGTATAGGTAATCCCCTTCATGCCGCCGACTACCGCATAAAAGAATACGATGAACATGCCGATGCCAAGGCCCGTTTCATAGTCGGTCTCTAAAAATCGCGAAAAAGCCACGCCCACACCTTTCATTTGGCCAATGACATAGGTCACTGAACACAAAACTAGGCAGATGACGGCCACGACGCGAGCGGTATCCGAGTAATAACGCTCACCAATAAAATCAGGGACCGTGTATTTGCCGTACTTTCGGAGATACGGCGCGATTAGCAGTGCAAGCAGAACATAACCGCCGGTCCAGCCCATTAGAAATACGGAGCCACCGTAACCGTTGTATGACAACGCAATGAGGCCAGCCATCGATATGAAGGACGCGGCCGACATCCAGTCGGCTGCGGTTGCCATACCATTAGCAATGGGGTTAACGCCGCCATCAGCAACGTAAAAATCTTTGGTCGATGATGCGCGTGTTGCAATCGCAATGGCGATATACACCGCGAAGGTAAAGCCAACCACAATGTACGTCAGGACAGTCAGACTCATTTTTCTGCCTCACTGTCATCTTGCTCGCTGTAGCGCTTCTCAAAGCGGGTCATAGCCGCAGAAAAGTAAAAAATGAGAGCAATAAAAACAAAGATCGACCCCTGCTGGGCAAACCAAAATCCCAGCTTGTAACCACCGAGTCGATACTCATTAAGCGGCTCAACTAATAGGATGCCAAAGCCAAAGCTGACAATTAGCCAAACGGCTAAGAGTTTCCACATGAGGCTGCGCACCGTCGCCGCAAACGCCTGTCTTCGTTTTGAACTTTTTGCACTCGCCATTTTATCGATATCTCTTTGGTTAAAACGTACGTTGTTCACGCGGGCAAACATATACGGCATTATTATGGTCTGAAGAGGACGCGTCGTTGGCAGTCCTGCCGCGATAGAAACACAAGGATCTATAGCATGTCTAACCCGGTAACTTATCCGATTCCGTCGAGCTTTGCTGATGCCTCTATCACACCTGATAAATACCAGCAGATGTATCGTCAATCGCTGGATGATCCCGACACATTTTGGAGCGAGCAGGCAGACGAGTTTCTCTCATGGGATACCCGCTGGCATACGGTATGTGACAGCGACATGCACACCGGATATGCGCGTTGGTTCGATGGCGGTGAGCTGAATGCGTCTGTGAACTGTATCGATCGACACCTCCCAGCACGCGCGCAGCAAACCGCAATCCTGTGGGAGGGTGACGATCCCAACGAAAGCAGGCATATCACGTATCAAGAGTTGAAAGATGAGGTCTGTCAATTAGCCAATGTGATGAGGGATCGCGGTGTGCAAGTGGGTGACCGAGTGTGCATCTATATGCCAATGGTCCCCGAAGCGACCTATGCCATGCTAGCCTGCGCCCGAATCGGTGCAATCCACTCGGTGGTATTTGGCGGATTTTCTCCTGAAGCGTTGAAAGACCGCATCAATGACGCGAGTTGTCGTATGGTCATCACCGCAGATGAGGGCCTTAGGGCGGGCAAGACCATTCCGCTCAAAGCCAATGTTGATGCCGCGCTCTCACAATGTCCAACCGTCGACACCGTGATCGTTCTTGAGCGGACGAATGCCCAAATACATTGGGAGGACGGACGCGATATTGCCTATGCCGCAACAACGGCAACAGCCAGTACCGAATGTACAGCCGTATCGATGGCGAGTGAGGCACCACTATTTATTCTCTACACCTCAGGATCGACCGGAAAGCCAAAGGGCGTCCTCCATACGACCGGTGGCTACTTACTGCAAGCTGCTAGTAGCTTCAAGTATGTCTTTGACTACCGCGAAGGCGAGGTATTTTGGTGTACTGCAGATGTGGGCTGGGTAACAGGCCACTCGTATATCGTTTACGGCCCCTTGGCAAATGGTGCCACCACGGTCATGTTTGAGGGCGTACCAACGTATCCCGATGGCGGCCGATGTTGGGAGGTCATCGACAAACACCAGATCAATACCTTCTTCACCGCACCAACGGCTATTCGCGCTCTGCAAGCACTCGGTGACGATCTCGTCACTAAGCACTCGCGCAAAAGTCTCCGCATCATCGGATCGGTGGGCGAGCCTATAAACCCCGAAGCATGGGAGTGGTACCACCGCGTAGTTGGTGACAGTCGTTGTCCCATTGTCGACAGCTGGTGGCAGACCGAAACTGGGGCGATGATGATTACACCTATTCCGTCTGCACATGCGTTGAAACCGGGTTACGCCAGCTTTCCTTACTTTGGTGTTGAGCCAGCTCTACTCGACGAGCAAGGACATGAAATTGAAGGTGAAGGCGCGGGCTATTTGGTCATTAAACGCTCGTGGCCAGGTCAAATCCGAACCGTGTATGGCGATCATCAGCGGCTAATTGACACCTATTTTTCAACCTATGACGGTTATTATTTCACCGGTGATGGCGCTCTGCGTGATGCCGATGGTTATTTGCGTATCACAGGAAGAGTAGATGACGTCTTGAATGTATCGGGACATCGCATGGGCACCGCCGAGGTCGAGAGCGCCCTCGTTCTGCATCGTGACATCTCGGAAGCTGCCGTTGTTGGCTATCCGCACCCCATTAAAGGGCAAGGCATTTACTGCTACGTCACACCAATAGCTGGGGTAGAAGACTCTGCGGCGCTGAGAGCAGAGCTAGTGCAACTCTGTGTCAAAGAAATCGGACCCATAGCAAAGCCTGACGTCATTCAGTGGGCGCCCGGTCTACCAAAAACACGTTCAGGCAAAATCATGCGCCGAATTCTTCGCAAAATTGCTGAAAATGAACTCGATAGCTTGGGAGACACCTCGACACTGGCGGATCCATCTGTTGTTGAACAGCTCATCCTAGGTCGCGATAGTACCTGACCGTCAAGATCGGTAGGTAAAAGCAAGACCCGTAGGCAAAAGCAAGATCGGTAAGCAAAAAAAAGGCCCGCAGCAGCGGGCCTTTTCACAAAGAGGCGATTACTTCGTCTCCTCTTCTCCTTCATCGGCGTCATCGGCGTCATCGGCGTCATCGGCGTCATCGGCATTGTCGCCAGAATCAGACACATCTTCGGCAGCTTCTTCAGTATCAGTTGAATCCGAATCGGCAACCTCAGCTGAGTCGACCGCTTCTGGCTCAGCGTCGTCAACCGCAGCTGACTCGTTGTCGGTCTCAGTCTCGTGAGCCGCTTCTGCCACTTCCTCGTCTAGCAATTCCTTAATAGAGAGCTTAATGCGGCCTCGCTGATCGACGTCCAAACACTTCACTGTCACCTGCTGACCTTCAGTGAGGTAATCGCCCACATTTTCAACTCGCTCATTGGCGATCTGAGAGATGTGAAGCAAACCATCTTTCCCTGGCAAGATCGTAATGAACGCACCGAAATCAACGATACGTGCAACGGTACCGGTATACACCGCACCCACTTCCGCCTCTGCCGTAATCGCCATAATCATTTCCACAGCGGCATCGCGCGCGGATTGATTCTGGCCAAAGACCTTGACCGTGCCGTCATCATTAATATCGACGGTAGCACCAGAATCTTCAGTAATTTGACGGATGGTCGCGCCGCCCTTACCGATAATGTCCCGAATCTTGTCTTGATCGATTTTCAGAGACACCATGCTAGGCGCATTTTCAGACGTGATCTCACGCGGTGATTCTAGAACAGCATTCATCTGACCGAGGATGTGCAGACGCGCATGCAGTGCCTGCTCGAGCGCTACTTCCATGATCTGCTCATTGATGCCCTCGATCTTGATATCCATCTGCAATGCAGTGACACCCGCAGCGGTACCCGCGACTTTAAAGTCCATATCGCCAAGATGATCCTCATCACCAAGGATATCGGTCAGTACAGCGAATTGATTGCCTTCCTTGACCAAACCCATGGCAATACCTGCTACGGGCGCCTTAAGTGGAACGCCAGCGGCCATCATAGCCAATGAACCCACGCATACTGAGGCCATGGAACTCGAACCATTGGACTCAGTTATCTCCGAGACAACACGAATCGTATAGGGGAACTCATCTTCGGTCGGTAACACAGCCGCCAAGCCTCGGCGTGCCAAACGGCCATGGCCGATTTCACGGCGCCCTGTGAAGCCCATACGGCCCGCTTCACCGACCGAGTAAGGAGGGAAATTATAGTGAAGCATGAAAGGATCACGTCGCTCACCCTCCAGCGCATCAATAATTTGTGCATCTCGTGTTGAGCCTAGCGTCACTGCACCAATCGCTTGCGTTTCGCCGCGAGTAAACAGCGATGATCCATGGGCGTTATCGAGAACATCTACTTCGCATGCAATCTGACGTACGGTGCGACCGTCGCGACCATCGATACGTGGCTCACCTGCAAGGATCCGCTGACGAACGATGCTTTTCTCAAGCGCTTTAAACTCATCTTTAATATCGTCCGCAGAAGGGCCACCTTCAACAGCCAGCTGTTCAACCACAGCATCCTTGACCTGACCAACACGCTCGTAGCGCGCAGCCTTCTCCGTAATGCGATACGCCTCGCCTAGGTCGGCGCCCGCTGCTGCTTCTACTTGCGCGCGAAGCGCTTCGTTGACTTCAGCTGCAGACCAATCCCAACGTGGCTTCCCGGCTTCTGTAACCAGCTCATCAATGGCTTTAATCACGGTCTGCATCTCTTGATGCGCAAACAGCACAGCACCCAGCATTTGGTCTTCAGACAGCTCTTTTGCTTCGGATTCAACCATCAAAACGGCGTCACGAGTACCCGCAACGACCATATCCAGCTTGCTATCCTTGAGCGCAGAGTATGAAGGGTTTAATACGTAACCCTCTGCATCCGTGAAGCCCACACGTGCACCACCGATTGGCCCATTAAACGGGCAGCCCGAAATAGACAGTGCCGCTGACGTACCGATCATCGCAACAATATCGGGATCCGTATCCAAATCGGCCGACATGACAGTGCAAACCACCTGCACCTCATTCATGAAACCGTCGGCAAACAGCGGGCGGATCGGACGATCGATCAAACGTGAGGTCAGTGTTTCTTTTTCACTGGGCCGAGCCTCTCGCTTAAAGAAACCTCCCGGAATTTTGCCAACCGAATACGCTTTTTCGATGTAATGTACAGACAATGGGAAAAATGCCTGTCCCGGCTTTTCCTTTTGCTCTGCTACCACCGTGCAAAGCACGGAAGTTGTACCCATGGTGGCCATTACGGCGCCAGAGGCTTGACGCGCTATGCGTCCTGTTTCCAGCGTGACCTCTTGGCCACCGTACTGGAATGTTTTAGTAACAACGTTCACTT
>CAJYAI010000010.1 GCA_913064725.1 uncultured Alteromonadaceae bacterium
TTTGTGCAAAGCTATCGAGTGTTTTGTGTACCTCACCATCCGGGAGTATGACGCGCGTAACCTTGCGCTCACCCACCAAGGAGCGGAGAACTCTGTCTTCATAAAGTGGGGCGATGGTCGTGTTTGAGACAAGGCAGATGTTCCGACCGTCAAGCAAGCCATTGAGGATATGCTTGTCACTGAGAAGACCTCGTCCAATGTAAATGGGATAGGCAGTTTGCGACGTATCCGCAGGGATGTTTACTGTGACGTTGGGCGCTCTATTGATCATCGTCCATTCCTGCCCGCGCTCGAAGCTGCTCGGCAATACTGTTAGCTAACCTTTTTGCTGATCCTCCCGTCGATGCCACCGTGAGATCAGCGACATCGCGGTAGAGCGGCTCCCGCTCAGACATCAGCTTCTGCAATATCGGCTTGACGTCTTTGCCTGCCAGCAACGGTCGCCTGGTCTTGCCACTCGTACGATTAACAAGGGTCGACAATGACGCAGCTAGATAGACAACCGTGCACTGCTCACTAGACAGGATGTCTCGGTTCTCATCTCGAATGACGACACCTCCGCCCGTAGCCACTACAACATTGTCTTTGTCTGCAAACTCGCGAACTGCAGCCGCTTCTCTGTCGCGGAAACCTGATTCGCCCTCGATATCAAAAATCCAAGGAATGTCAGCACCTGCCCTCTCTTGGACAACGTCATCCAGATCGACAAATGCTGCATTTAGGAGCACAGCGAGGTGTCTACCGATTGTCGATTTCCCGGCCCCGGGTGGACCTACTAAAAAAACAGGCATATCAGTACTCGATTAACCAGAGCTCTAGCTTAATCGAGTAGTACGTCGGAGAGTATGCGCGGTGTGATAAAGATCAACGTTTCTACCTTCTTATTTGTGCTTACCTTACTTCGAAAGACGGCGCCCACACCGGGTAGGTCACCAAGCACAGGGACTTTCTGAATCTGAATAGTCTCCTCGTTCTTAAAAACGCCACCGAGTACCACAGTCTCCCCATTACCCACTAATACCTGAGTGGTGAGTTCGGTGGTGTCAATCGAAGGCACAACGCCCCCATTGGCACTGGGCACCAGCTCCCCAACGGAGTCTTGATTGATGACTAAGTCCAGCAAGATACGATCATCGGGCGTTATGTTCGGCGTAACGTCAAGCTTCAGCACTGCCTCCTTAAACTGGGTGGTTGTCGCTCCCGATGCTGCACCCTCTTGATAGGGTATTTCGGTACCGGATTTAATAGTTGCTTGCTGTTTATCACCCGTAATCACCTTGGGCTGCGAAACGACTTCACCTTCACCAGCAGCTTCCAAGGCCGCGAGCTCCGCCGATAAGAACAGGTCGTCTGAGGTAAAACCAATTGCAAAGCCACTAGTCGCGCCGGCAATACCCAAATCCACAAATGGCGCAGCAGCATAGGGTAAGCCGCCACTACCCGCTGCCTGATTTAGCGCTGCGGTTGCATCCATAGAAGATGCAATGGACAGTTGTTTTCGGGGTCCATTGGGGTCTAAAAAGCTCCCATCCCTAGTATATTCACCGCCCCACCTTACGCCCAATTGCTCATCGAGGTCCGAAGAAGCAATGACTATTCGAGCTTCTATCATAACCTGCCTAATGGGCACGTCCACGTTCTCGATAAGCACTCGAATCTCATCTAGCTTAGCCGCTGTATCGGTCACGATGATGGCATTGGTTCGGTCATCCACCACTACCGAACCGCGCTCGGAGACCAGGGAACCACCCTGCTCGGAGCCCGCCTCAAAAAGCGTGACAACTTGGTTCGCCTTAGCGTATCGAATTTGAATAAACTCGGACTTAAGTGGCGCCAGCTCCGAGAATTGCTTGTTGGTCTCAATTTCGAGTCGCTCACGCTCGGCAATTTCCGCTGCAGGAGCAACCATCAGGACATTGCCAACTTGTCGGCTATCCAAACCCTTCGTTTTGAGCACCAGCTCCATCGCTTGATCCCAGGGCACATTTTGCAGCCTCAGGGTAATATTGCCAGCGACCGTATCCGATGCGACTAAGTTCAGATCAGTAAAGTCAGCAATGAGCTGAAGCACTGCCCTTACCTCAATGTTTTGAAAGTTCAGCGAGATGCGATCACCGACATAGCTGAATTCACTCAGCTGCTGCTCGCGCTCCGATTCTGAGAGCGCCTTAACACTGACGATATACTCACCGCCCTGCTGGTACGCCAAATAGTCAAAATAGCCCTCGGCCTGCATAACCACGCGAGCACCTCTTCCCGAGGGGGTTACCTCTATTTCAGACACCGGTGTTGCAAAGTCTGTTACATCGTAGCGCCGACTCAGCGCCTCGGATACATCGGTGTCACTGAACTCAAGGTTGATACGATTACCCTCGCTGGAGACATTAACATCAACGCCGCTGTCACTCAGCGAGAGAACAAGCTGCCCTTCGCCGTCACTGGCGCGTCTAAATTCCACGTCTGTGAGAACTGACGTGGCCCCCGATGAGTAAACAGACGTTTTTGCAGACCTCGCCCCAGCTCGAGATGGTGCCGTGTATGACTCAGCAGAAGCTGCACCTACAGTGAGAACAAACTGTTGGCCTTCGACCTTCGCATCAAATTCTCCCAGTTGCGACAGATTGACGATTAAGCGACTTCGATCCCCTGCCTCGACCACCACGACGCTCGATGCATTACCCTCGGGGAGCGCGTAACGCCGCTGTGAAAGCCGGTTTTCAGTCTCTGGGAAATCAATCACAATTCGCGCGGGGTCCTCGATGGTATAACTTGAAAACTCCGGTGGCTCTCGGTCATCGAATTCCAACGCAATCGACAGCTGGCCACTTGGCTGCGCATTAAAACTGATGTCGGTAATGGCCTGCTCGGCCGCCGCAGCAAGTGACGCCACCATAGAAAAGACGTAAAAAAGAAACACTGAGCGAAGATGCGTCATCATTTATGTTCTACCCACAGTAATATTCTCGCGCATCATTGCGCTACCAGCTCCAGAGTTCTCGGGCGTTCAACCCAGCCGTTTAATGTCCCATCAGTCACAATCTCCATGATCGCGATATACCCATCGCCAACATCTACCACTTTGCCATGATCAGGGCCTAAGTAATTGCCTTCCCTGACTCGATGAATACCGCCTATTGGATCACGCAGTAAGGCCCACTCTACACCTTGCCGCTGCAGCCGACCGACCATTGATAGTGAGTCCACACTGAACTGCTCCAAAAACTCTTTAGGCCGCGTGCGCTCAGGCGCGACAGTAGCTCGAAGCCGCAAGGTTGTCAGCTCAACTACTTCGATGGGACGGTCGAAGGGCGACCGCATACTGGTTGCGGAATAAGTAAACGCTTCATAGGCAGTAAACGTTGGGATAGGCTCGATGAGACCACCTGGCCGTTCCGATTTATCGTCTACAAACTGCTGCAAATCACCCACGTTTGAAGCGCCACAAGCGGACAGTAGACCGACAGACAAAATGAGGCTCGCCGTGCCTGGTACTGTTGTCAGCTTATTCAGCATCGGCCTCGTCTCTGTAGCGATAGGTTTTTGCCGTAATATCCATCCTCAAATTAGCACTGTCATCAGCGTCCATGACAATCTCAAAGTCGTGCAAGGTAACAATGCGCGGCAACCCTGCCATTCCAGACACAAATGCGCCGAGATCGTGATAGGAACCCGTGGCCGCTATCGAAATGGGCAACTCCACATAGAACTCCTCTACGACTTCATCCAGCAGATCTATCGCTTCAATATCAAGACCGTTTAACTCGCCCTTAGATGAAATATCTTCCAAAAGTCCCGGCACTTCCGTATCTGATGGAAGCTGACTAACTAACGCACCCAAGCTTTGGCGCATATCTGTTAATTGTGCCGTGTAAGCATCCAGGTTCTGGGCTTCAAACGACTTTCGCTCGAACTGTCGCCGCAACTCCAGTTCCTGCTCCTTCGCAACCTGCAGACGACCAGATAATGCAGACAGGTGGTAATAGTAACCGCCTGCAAGCAGGGCGATAAATAGCAGCACTATGAGCAAACCTCTCGCAGCCGCAGGCCAAGAGCCTACATTCTCGAGGTCTAAATCAGCCAGATTGACTTCATTGAGTTCTTTTAGGTTATCTAACCAACTCATCTAGCCCTCCCCCGTCTTGGGAAGTTGAATCTTCACCGACAAACTAAAGCGCATAGCCGACTCACCCAACTCTTCGGCTGCAGTGACGCCATCAAGCGACGGCTTAGCCAACCACGCGGAGGCATCTAGACGCCGCATCAAACTCGAGACTCGATTATTTGATTCAGCAATACCCTCGATAAACATCGTATCCTCTTGAGCGGAAAGGGTCTTGTAGTACACGCCATCGGGGACCGTGCGGACTAACTCGTCAAGAACCCTAACAATAATCGGACGATTGCCCTGAAGCTCTTGAATGACGCGCATACGCTCGATCAACAGCTGACGTTGCGATCGCAGATCACGGATCTCAGCAACACGCGCATCCACAAGTGCAATGTTGTCCTCTAAGAAACGGTTTCGGGCACTCTGCGTATCGAGTTGGCTATCAACCACGCGGTCACTCACAACCAAAATTAAGACCGCCACAGCCGCAGAAAGCCCAAGAGAAGAGAAAAACGTGCGCTGCCGCTCCGCTCTAAGCTCCTCTCGCCATGGCAGAAGGTTGATATTCGCCATCAGCCCATTGCCCTCAACGCAAGACCTGCCGCCACCATCATCGCTGGCGCGTCACCGCTCAACGCAACCGCGTTTACACGCGGCGAAATAGACATATTATGAAACGGATTGGCGATGGTTGTCGGTGTAGCTAAACGGCTTCCGACCAAGGAGACCAATCCGTCAGTGGCAGCCACACCGCCGGCCAAAAAAATATGGTCTACGGCGTTGAAGCTGCTCGACGAATAAAAAAATTGCAGCGATCGCCCTACTTGCTGAATCACGGCTTCCTTAAAGGGTGTTAGCACCTCTTCTTCATATCCGTCAGGTAAGCCGCCCTGTTTTTTTGCGAGTCCAGCCTCACGTAACGGCAGTCCATATCGCCGCATTATCTCATCAGTAAGCTGCTTGCCACCAAAGTTCTGCTCCCTGGTGTAGGCATTTGCGCCCTGATTTATGACCGACAGAGTCGTCATGGTGGCACCAATATCAACCACAGCCACGGTCGCCGCGGGGTCAACCCCTGCAACAGGCCTGATCAATTCGTACGCGCGCTCCATAGAGTAGGCTTCAACATCGATGACCTTTGGCGTAAGTCCAGCCAGTTCAAGTGCCTCAACGCGCAAATCAATGGTCTCTCTGCGGCAAGCTGCCAACAAAACATCGACTTGGTCATCCCGCCCAGGGGTAGGGCCTTGCACCTCAAAATCCAGCGCAACCTCTTCCAATGGATAAGGAATATATTGATCGGCTTCCAGTGCTATCTGGGTTTCCATCTCTTCATCAGTAAGACCTGCCGGCATTGCTATCGTTTTGTTTATTACTGATGAACCCGAAACCGCGGCAACCACCTCTGTGGCACGCGATCGGCTCTGATGCATGACGCTCTGAATCGCTGTTGCAACCTCACCAACATTATTGATGTTTTTTTCAAATACGGCACCCTGCGGCAGTGAAGCCACCGAATACGCTTCTACACGGTATCCGCTGTCGGATTCTGATAACTCCAACAGCTTGATCGTCGTAGAGCTAATATCGATGCCAACTCTAGACCCCTGCCGTTTTCTATTGAGCATGCCTAACACAGATCTACACTTCCCCACCTGCACGCAACGCGCGCAATTATCAGTCGCCAATAAAGTAACAACGTGCTCATGATTGCAACACAGGTTGCGATAAAGTGCATCCTGAGAGTTAAGATGTGGTCGACAAAAACAGCTACTATGTCGAGTTTTCGCCGCATTAGAATTGGAGAGATGGGCATTGTCCTTCGCTAAACACAGCGCCAGAGCTTTCGTCCTGATTGTTGCCGCCGGCATATGGTGGTTGGCGGGCTTGTACCTCTATCTCAGCCCTAAACTGCCAGACGCCGAGGCACTCACTGATATAAAACTGCAAACACCGCTTCGTGTTATGAGTTCAGACGGTCAGCTCATAGGCCAATTTGGAGAACAAAAGCGAATTCCAGTTCGCTATGAGGATTTACCCAGCACGTTTGTTGATGCGTTATTAGCCGCGGAGGATGACGGATTTTTCGAGCACTCAGGTATTGCCTTTTTAAGCCTCGCTCGAGCGGTTTCTGAGCTAATTATCACCGGTAGCAAGCAAAGCGGCGGCTCCACCATCACCATGCAGGTCGCGCGAAACTTTTTTTTGACCTTGGATCAAACGTTCATCCGAAAATTTACGGAAATTTTGTTGGCCTTGGAAATAGAACAACGGCTCAGCAAAGAAGCTATTTTGGAACTGTATGTTAATCGCGTTTTCCTGGGCCATCGTAGCTACGGATTTGAAACGGCTGCGCAAACTTATTACGGGCGCTCATTGAGCGAATTAACGATTGCTGAACACGCCATGCTGGCAGGCGTGCCCCAGGCACCGTCAAGAAACAATCCTCTGAGCAACCCAGAACGCAGTGAACTGCGACGCAATTGGATTTTGGGCCGAATGCTAGCGCTCGATATGATCGACAGGTCTACCTATGAGCAAGCCATTGCGACACGGGATAATGCATCATTCAATGGGCTCAAAGTGGAAGTCGACGCTGATTATGTTGCGGAGATGGCTCGACAGTTTGCGGTAGAGCAATTGGGCGACAAGGCCTACAACGACGGTTACATCATTCACACCACGGTCGACGGAGTTTTGCAGCAGGCAGCCCGCGACGCCGTACTTAAAGGTCTTATCACCTACGACACCCGACATGGCTGGCGCGGGCCCGAGCAACGACACCCGCCACTTGAAGATGAATCCCCAGAAGAGCGAGAGACGCGATGGGCACAAGTACTTCGAGCCATGCCAATTATCGCCGATTTACAACCTGCCATCGTTACCGCAGTTCAAACCGATGGCGTGATCGTCAGACTCAAAGACGATGCCACAGGCTTCCTGTCTTGGCAGGACGATCTGCGTCAAATACGCCGCTTCCTAAACGAGGACCTCAGATCAGAACGAGCCTCATCAGTTGACGCGTTGCTGACCGTGGGCGATCTGATTCGAGTTAGTGCGACTCAAGTTAGTACGAACAGGGACGAGCTAAAGCTGGCTCAGGTGCCACGCGTTCAAGGTGCGCTGGTGTCGCTAGACCCTAACGATGGCGCCATAAAATCACTAGTTGGCGGTATGGGCTTCGTCCTCTCTAAATTTAATCGTGCGACCCAAGCAAAACGGCAGCCTGGGTCCAACTTTAAACCATTTCTCTACGCAGCCGCCCTAGAAAACGGAATACACCCTGCAACGCTCATCAATGACGCGCCGGTCGTTGTGGGGAATCTGTCTGATGAAGATATGTGGCGACCAGAAAATGACAGCGGCCGTTTTTATGGTCCAACGCGCGTGCGGGAGGCGCTGACCTTCTCACGTAACCTCGTATCAATTCGTGTCCTTCAGCAACTTGGGGTTCGAAAACTGATTGAAATGGCGGACAGAGTGGGATTTGACGTAAGTGATATGCAGTCAAATCTCACACTTGCTCTGGGGACTCACGCCTACACCCCCATGGAGATTGCCAGCGGCTATGCCGCCATAGCCAACAGTGGATTTAAGATCGAGCCCTGGCTTATCGACCGAATCGAAGATATTGATGGCAATATTATTTACAAAGCTGATCCAATGTTGGCTTGTGGCCAATGCGAGGATGAGATAACTAATGACGCATTTCTTGAGGCCTCTCGAATAGAAGAACTGTTAAAAGATGATGAGCCGACTGCGCGCGAGGCCCCCCGCGTTATCGACGAGCGCGTCACGTATGTCCTGACCTCGATGCTTGAAGATGCTATTCAGCGGGGCACCGGAAGACGAGCGAGGGTGCTTGAGCGCGAGGATATCGCAGGCAAAACAGGCACAACAAATGGCCCTCGTGATGCCTGGTTTTCTGGCTACAATCGGGATCTTGTGACAACCGCTTGGGTTGGGTTTGACGATTACAGCCTCATGGGTCGTCGAGAATTTGGCGGTACGGCAGCGCTACCTATATGGATCGATTTTATGAGAGTCGCTCTACCGAAAGAGCGCACGAGTAGAGGGATGCCCTCGGGCATCGTTCGATTGCGCATCGATAAAGAGACAGGACAACGGACAGATAGTCAGGCGTCTTCCATATGGGAGGTCTTCCTAGAGGAATTTGCGCCCGATAGCACGGAAGAACGGCAAAGCGACGCAGAAATAGAAGACTTAGAGGGATTGTTCTAAACGGCAGCGTACAGCAGTCGTTATCCTGAATTCGCCTGAGGTGACGATGGCAAAAAAAAACGCCGACATAAGCCGACGTTTTCGCGTTACCGGGAGCGCTTACTTTTTCAGGCTTCGGCCAGCAAAGCGCTTATTGAAGCGATCTACTCGACCACCAGAGTCGACAATTTTCTGCTTACCCGTGAAAAAGGGGTGGCACCGACTACACACGTCAATAGTGATATCCTGTGTGAGTGTTGAACGCGTTTTGATCTCGTTGCCACAGCTGCAACGAGCAGTGATGTCTTCGTAACGCGGATGAATGTCTGCCTTCATGTTGCCCTCGAGCACCTTGTGGGTGTCTGATAAAAAAGAGCGCGGATGATACCAGAGCCCAAAGCCAATTCAAGCCCTCTTGTGTGGGTAATCGCCGTACCGTCGCCTTTACACCGGCTTTTCGAATATTTACCTCCTGATGGCGAAGCATTTAATCCAGCGTGTGGCGCACGGGTGCGCATCTCTTTTTCGGGTCGAGACGTCATTGGTGTCTTTTTAGAATCAAGGCTCAGTAGATTACCCAATCCATCAACACTCAAACGGGTGACGTCGGTGATCGATGTCGCAGCCTCGTTATTGCTGCATGAGCAATCGGCGCTACTCCAGTGGCTCTCCGACTACTACCTGATACCACCGGGTGAGGCATACCTTTTAGGGCTATCCAATACGGAACGCAAAGGCAACCTACAATGGGAGCCCCCGCTAGATCACGTAGTGCTGCGCGAGGGGGGCGATCCTCTCGCGACGATCCCCAAGCGCGCAAGACGACAGCGCGATGCCATTGCACTCATCGGTAACAATAGCGTGTCTATCGCTGACCTATCGGAACAGGGCATATCGACGTCTGTTATTAGATCCCTGTTATCACTCAGCCTGGTCGAAAAAGTCCCTTCACCACCCATATCGCGGCATGCAAAACGGGCTTCACCCGACCTTACTGAAGAGCAGAAGCGAGTCAGTATCGAGCTCATCTCTAAACTCAACCACTTTAGGGCGCACCTGTTAGAGGGAATTACGGGGAGCGGTAAAACCGAGGTTTACCTTGAATGTATCAAGGCTGTAATCGCAAACAATCAACAGGTCTTAGTTATTGTTCCAGAAATAGGACTAACACCCCAGACGAAAGCGCGTTTTGAAGATGCCTTAGGTTGTGAGGTGCCGCTAATTCACTCTGGCATCACCGAAAGTGACCGAGGTCGATCTTGGGCATTGGCGAGATCCGGACTGGCTCCTGTCATTTTAGGCACCCGCTCTGCTGTATTTTGCAGCTTTCGTTCGCTTGGGTTAATTGTGGTCGATGAGGAGCATGACCCGTCGCTGAAGCAGCAAGATCATCCGCGTTACTCGGCGAGGGACGTTGCCATTAAGCGCGCACAGCTGTGCAATTGCCCCATTATTTTAGGCAGTGCGACACCAAGCCTCGAATCCATTGCCAATTGCGATGCCGGCAAATACCAGCACCATATTTTGTCCGAACGCCCGCAAGGCACCAGCTTGCCAAGCATCTCCTTGGTTGACACCAGAGGACTTGCTCTCGCAAGTGGCCTATCTGACCAAGCCATCACAGAGATTACACGTGCCCTAAGTCGGGACGAGCAGGCGCTGCTCTTTATCAATCGCCGAGGCTTTGCACATAGTCTGCAGTGTGAGGACTGTGGCTGGGTCGCCGGCTGCCATCAATGTGATTCGTCGCTGTCAGTTCATCGCAATCCACCTCACCTCAGCTGCCATCACTGCCAGACCAAACGTAGCACGCCTCGCCAATGCGAGGAGTGCCAAAGCATCCGCCTGTCTGGTCGTGGCGTTGGTACGGAGCAACTGGAGCTATTGATGCATCGGCTCTTCAGCGATATGCCGGTCTTTCGTATCGACAGCGATAGCATCAAAAATGTAGATGCCCTCACATCAACGCTCGACAGCATTTCAGCCGCGGGCTCGGCCGTCTTACTAGGGACGCAAATGCTCTCGAAGGGCCACAACTTTCCAAAAGTGACGTGCGTGGTAGTTGTCGATGCGGATAACCTGCTGTTTAGTCCGGATTTTCGGGCGGAAGAGCGCCTCCTACAGTTACTTGTGCAAGTCGCTGGCCGAGCCGGACGCGCGACACTTCCCGGAAAGGTCCTCATTCAAACGCGTTGCCCCGACCACCCGCTCATTCAGGAAGTGGCGAACAATGCCTATTCGGAGCAAGCCCGCCGACTCCTTGCGCGGCGCGAAGAACTCTCTCTGCCACCAAAAGGCGCCATGGGTGTCATTCGCTGCGACGCCAGTGCCGAAACGAACGCAATCGACTTTTTAGACTCTTTAAAAAAGCAACTGCCCAGCACCAGCCATGCTCGCTTATTAGGCCCGATGCCGACACTGATGACGCGCCGCGCAGGAATGTATCGCTACCAGATAATTATTCATGGGCCGACACGACGAGAAGTTCACGTGGTCATGAAAAAGGCGATCGAAATGGGCTCACAGCAGAAATTAGCGCGAAAAGTTAGTTGGTTTGTCGAAATCGACCCGACTGAGACGCTGTAACGAGATACAATGAAGGCCTAAAGCAACACCACGAAACGCCTAACGACAGCAAACGATATCAATGAAAGATCAGGTAATCGGAATAATCGAACAGTCTCTCTCCGCACTCCAGTCTCTAGGTGTGCTTCCCGAGGGTGACATGCCATCGCCTCAAGTGGACCACACACGTGATCCTAATCATGGGGATTTAGCCACCAATGTGGCCATGGCTTTAGCAAAACGCGCGGGCATGCCTCCCCGCGAGTTAGCTCAAGCACTGATTGATCAGTTACCAGCCAACCCGATCATCATCCAGTGCGATATTGCAGGGCCCGGCTTCATCAACTTTCATCTGTCTCAAGCAAGTAATTTTGCTGTTGTGGAGACGATCCTATCGGCGGGGGAGCACTTTGGTCGCTCGACCGAGGGCAGCGGCAAGCGGGTTCAAGTCGAGTTTGTCTCGGCCAATCCAACAGGACCTTTACATGTGGGGCATGGTCGTGGTGCGGCCATCGGAGATACGCTCTGCCGCTTGCTAGAGAACGCCGGCTGGTCAGTTCACCGCGAATTTTACTACAACGATGCCGGCCAACAGATCACTAACCTCGCCTTATCCGTCAAAGCGCGCATTGATAATGTCGAGCCCAGTGACGAAGCCTGGCCCAAAGACGGCTACCAGGGCGCATACATTAAAGATGTTGCCTCTGCTTACCTCAGTCGGCAAACAGTCGACGCTGCCGACCGCTCGGTAACCGCCTCGGGTGATGCAGACGATCTGGCAAACATTCAGGCGTTTTCGGTGGCGTGGCTGCGCCGTGAGCAAGATGAAGACCTCAAGGCATTCGGCGTCGACTTTGACCAGTACTTTTTAGAGTCATCACTTTACACCTCGAAATCGGTCGAAAGGACTGTTGAGTCGCTTATTGCGAATCAGTTTACTTATGAGAAAGACGACGCTCTGTGGCTGAAAACTACCGATTTTGGCGATGACAAAGATCGCGTCATGAGAAAGCGAGAGGGTGGCTATACCTATTTTGTACCCGACGTCGCCTACCACCACAACAAATGGGATCGGGGCTTTGAGCGCGTTATTAATGAACAAGGTGCGGATCATCACAGCACGATCACTCGAGTTCGGGCAGGTCTACAGGCGCTTGAATCTGGCATCCCACAAGGATGGCCGGAGTATGTGCTTCACCAAATGGTCACCGTCATGCGCGATGGCGACGAAGTAAAGCTGTCAAAACGCGCAGGCAGTTATGTCACTCTGCGCGATCTTATCGACTGGGTCGGTCGCGATGCAACGCGCTATTTTCTGACAGCGCGCGCCGCCACGTCACAGCTTACATTTGACATTGATCTAGCACTGTCAAAAAGCAACGAGAATCCCGTTTATTACATTCAGTATGCGCATGCTCGAATCTGCAGCGTACAACGCAGAGCCACAGATCAATTTGAGCAGTGGTCCAGCTCCGACGGCGTACAGCACCTAGCGCTGCTGGATCAACCAGAAGAGCAATCCTTGGCTCTGGCGCTTAGCAAATTCCCCGACGTCCTATCGGGTGCCACAAAAAGGCTAGAGCCCCATGCGGTGGCGAACTATCTTCGGGACGTGGCCGCTGAATTTCACTCGTTCTACAATGCGCATAAGATCATTGATGACAACGCTGAATTGACCCTCGCGCGTCTCTCGTTAGCAACAGCGACCCGATATGTCATTGCCAACGGACTCCGGATTTTAGGTGTGTCAGCGCCTGAGGCCATGTAAAGATGCGCACCACAAAACCGGAAACAAAACGAAAACCACCTGCTGCAAGTGCGACACGCCGAGCTCCTGCGCGCGGCAAAAAAAAGTCATCAGACGTCTCTTTGTTTAGTGGTGCACACATCAACGGTTTTCTGGTTGGTGTCGTGACGGGTGCCGTCGCCAGCCTCGGTGTTATTACCGGCATCAATCCAAACGCCCTGCCGTCAGCTATGTCGTCACAAGCCTCGGCCACAGTAGAGTCGTCACCACAGCCAAGCTTCACCTTTTTTTCTACTCTTGAAGATGAGTCGTTCCAAATTGATTCGTCAAGCACTGCCGATGCGCGTACATCTATGTACACACAGTATGTGCTTCAAGCCGGTTCATTCCGTGCTACGGAGGACGCCGATAAACGCCGCGGCGAGCTAGCCCTCCTTGGACTCGAATCCAAGATTGAGGAGATGAAGACCGATACCGGCATCTGGCACCGAGTTTATATTGGGCCCTTTCAAAGTAGGTCTAAGATGGCCAAGGCCAGAAGTCTGACTGCACAGTCTGATATCGACACGCTGCTGCTCAAGCGGGCTCAGTAAAATGAGGACGATGAGATGAAGGGTGGCCCGCCAGACTCGATTAGCTACAGTCCAAGTAAACGCACACTAACCCTCGTATTTCCGAATGAGGCCCCCAAACAACTCTCTGCCGAACTGCTAAGAGTGCTGTCGCCCTCGGCAGAAGTACAAGGGCATGGACCCGGGCAGGAAGTGCTTCAAACCGGAAAGCTCAATGTAGGTATTACGGACATCCAACCGGTAGGTCACTATGCGGTGCAACTGACTTTTGACGACGGGCACAGCTCCGGACTGTACACTTGGACGTATTTAGCGCACTTAGTTATGAACCAAGACTCCCTCTGGATGAGCTATCTAGATCGGTTGGCACAGGCATCGGCCTCGCGGGACCCCAACACAGAGATCGTAAACATCGTCGGCTAACACGCGTCTGTCCAAATTAGGAAACTGCTATGAACACACAAGACAACCAGAGTGACGAGACAACTGACTTTGGATTTGAGCAAGTCAAAAAAGGGGAAAAGGCCGGGCGCGTCCGCGAGGTGTTTGATTCTGTTGCCGATCAATATGATGTCATGAATGATCTCATGTCGGGCGGCCTACATCGGCTTTGGAAGCGTTTTACAATTGAACTCAGTGCGGTGCGATCTGGTCAGACTGTACTCGACATAGCTGGCGGCACAGGCGATCTCGCTGCTAAGTTTTCTAAACTGGTTGGCAATGACGGCAATGTCATTCTCGCAGATATTAATGCTGCGATGCTGTCGGTCGGTCGGGATCGTCTTATCGACAAAGGCGCACTTAATAACATCAGTGTGGTTCAAGCTGATGCACAATTTCTGCCCTTTGAGGACAACAGTATCGACTGCATCACCATCGCGTTTGGGCTCAGAAATGTAACCGATAAAGACACAGCACTGCGATCCATGCACCGTGTCTTAAAACCAGGTGGTCGGCTACTTGTACTGGAGTTTTCCAAGCCAACCTCGCCCCTGCTCTCCAAGATCTACGATGCCTACTCATTTGCGGCCCTCCCCATTATGGGCAAACTGATTGCCGATGACGCCGACAGCTATCGATACCTTGCGGAATCCATACGCAAGCATCCCGACCAAGATACGCTCCTTGATATGGTTGAAGATGCAGGCTTCGTAGACTGTCGCTATCACAACATGACCGGTGGCATTGTCGCCGTTCACAGAGGCATAAAGGGCTAGACCTTATGCAGCACGATCCCGCTGTCATTACGGGCATTTGCCGCGCTGTCGAGCTCGCTATTGAGCGGGCTGTTCGGCTATCGCCAGGCACAGCAACACAGTTACAAGGACTTCATCCGCTTGATGTAGCCATTCATTGCACCGAACCCACAATCTCGATCTTCGCTTTTATTGATGCGGCGGGCATGGTCAAGCTCGCCAGTTATCGCGAGACCAAACCGACCGTCGCGATTGAAGCGACGTGGCGCGATTTTGGGAAACTAGCAACAGCGGCAGACCCAGCTGCAGCACTTATCAACGGCGATATAAAAATAAGTGGTGACACAGCAGCACTCCTCCAAGTGCAGCGCGTTATTAGCGATCTTGACGTCGACTGGGAAGCACCTCTTGTCGATGCTCTTGGCCCATTACTAGGGCATCAGATAGCAAATATTGTCCGAGCCATTGTCCACGGTACCAAGTCGACCCATCGTCGGGTCAAGAGACAGCTCAGCGAATTTATCCTGGAGGAGGGACGCCTATCGCCATCTGCAGGGGAGCTTGATGCATTTTTCTCTGACATAGACGATTTGGTGCTGCGCGCGGACAGAGTAGAGTCACGACTCACGCGACTCAAAAAGCGAGTGAGTACGTTAGTCGAGACTGTTAAATGAGGCGTGCCCTTCAATTTATCCTAACAGCGAGAGCCTACCGATTGGGCGCCCTGCTTCCCAAGGGCTCGGCTAAGGGCGAGCTGTTGCGATGGTTGCTCGGTTCGAGTGAGCGCAGTGATGATGCACCGCGGGGCGAGAGGCTGCGTCGTGCACTAGAGTCACTGGGGCCTGTATCAATTAAGTTTGGGCAGTTGCTGTCGACACGACGCGATCTGCTCCCAGACGATATAGCAGACGACCTTGCACGCTTACAGGACGAAGTCGCCCCCTTCGCATCGGCAACTGCGATAGATATTATCGAGCGAGAGCTCGCTAAACCTGTTAACGAGGCGTTTGCATCATTTGAGACTGAACCCCTCGCAGCTGCATCGGTTGCTCAGGTTCATGCGGTTACACTGCCTGACGGCGAGGCTGCTGTCGTCAAAGTATTGCGACCTGAAATCGGCACAAAAATAGCCGCCGATATCCGATTATTAAAGCGTATTGCGGCATTAATAGATCGGCTTTCGGACGATTTTAAGCGATTGCGGCTCCCCGAGGTTGTCGCGGATTACGAGCTCACAATATCAACGGAACTCGACTTACGCAGAGAAGCCGCAAACGCCTCTTTGCTAAAAAAGAACACAGCACAGCGCAAGCTGGTCTTCATTCCAACGATTTTCTGGGATTACAGTACGCCACGCGTCATGGTGTCAGAGCGAATCTCTGGCGTTCCCATTAGAGACATTACAGCACTGAATAACGCTAAGGTGGACATGAAGCTCCTCGCTGAGCGAGGCGTAGAGATATTTTTCTCGCAGGTCTTTGATGACTGCTTTTTTCACGCCGATATGCATCCAGGCAATATTTTTGTCGACATCACCACACCACAATCACCCACTTACATCGCGGTCGATTGCGCCATCGTGGGGCAGCTCTCAAGAGAAGATCAGTACTATGTTGCCCGCAATTTGCTTGCGATTTTGCAGCGCAATTACCGATTGGTCGCCGAGTTACACATCGAAAGTGGTTGGGTACCGCCCTCTACCCGGGTTCAAGATTTCGAATCAACCATACGAATGTTATGCGAACCGATCTTCGATAGACCACTGAACCAAATTTCTTTGGGACATATGCTGGTAAATCTTTTCCGCGCAGCATCAAGCTTTGACATGAAAATTCAACCGCAGCTCGTGTTGTTGCAGAAAACGCTCCTTAATATCGAAGGCTTGGGACGACAGCTGTATCCGGAACTCAATCTTTGGGAGACGGCAAAACCCTTTCTCGAGGACTGGCTTAAACGACAGTACAGTCCTCGCAATGTCGTCAGACAGCTGCAGCGCGACGCACCCGCCTTTATCCACCATGCCTCGCAGTTGCCAGAGGTCTTACCCCAGTTCCTCGCAGTGCAAAAGCGAATATTAAATGAGCCTCACAGAAAGGAAGCGCACGCCCGGGATTCCCATTACTGGATTGGATCGGGTGTAGCGACGCTTGTGATAACCCTAGTCGCTAATCTGCAAAGTCATTGGTATCCCATTGCCGGACTGTGCCTCGTTCTGTTGGGACTAATTCGCCTGCGTCAGTGATCAGAGTTGACGAGCGTGGCATACTCGCAGGATGAACCACACTCGACATAGTCAGACACCCAACAGCATGCGTCCGAACTGGAACGCAGACGGTCTGATACCCGCTATCGCTCAAGACGCTCACACTGGCGAGGTGTTGATGATGGCATGGATGAACGACGAAGCGCTGCGGCTAACCATTGAAGAAAAGCGCGCCGTCTATTGGTCTCGATCACGTAAACAGCTCTGGCGTAAAGGCGAAACCTCGGGCAACGTCCAGGAATTGATTGAACTGCGGCTCGACTGCGATGGCGATACATTGTTATTAAAAGTGAATCAGCGTGGTGATGGTGCTTGTCATACTGGTCGGCGACACTGCTTTTTTTATGAGCCGCGCGATGGACAATGGACGTTAGCAACACAAGAGAGCCAGGGATTATGAGTGACGTCTTGAACGCCATCGCCTCTGTCATCGAGACGCGGAAAAAAGCGGATCCTGACACGTCTTATGTCGCTAGTTTAAACGCAGCTGGTTTAGATAAAATGCTAGAGAAGGTGGGCGAAGAGGCTATTGAAGTTATTTTAGCGGCAAAAAATGCCGCAGACTCTGATAAGCATAGAGTTGAGGTGATCAATGAGGTGGCCGATCTCGTATTTCACACACTGGTCATGCTCGATCGCCTCGGTATCAGTCATAATGCAGTTCTAGAGACGCTAGCCTCGCGGCAGGGAATATCCGGCTTAGAGGAAAAGGCATCACGCAACCATTCGTAAGGCTCAAAGGCACAGCACAGGTGTCTAAACAACGGTGAACAACTATGGGATTTAGCGGCATTGGAATTTGGCAACTGCTCATCATTTTAGCCATTGTAGTTTTAGTTTTCGGTACCAAGAGGCTACCGGGTGCAGCAAAAGATCTGGGTAGCGCCATTACGCATTTTCGAGAGGGTATGAAGCGTAATGACAGTGATTCAGCCAAGATCGACAAGACAGAGGACAACAAAGAAGATCCGTAACGGGTCTCCATCATCATGCTTGATATTGGCTTTGCTGAACTCTTAGTCATCAGTGCCGTAGCCCTGTTCGTGGTAGGCCCCGATAGACTTCCAAGTGCGATCCGATCCATTTCACTATGGCTCGGTCGTATTCGTCGTGGCTTTGACGAAATTAAGTCTGATGTCAGTCGCGAACTCCACAATGAAGAGGTGATGCGTGCCTTAAAGGAGAGTCGTGAGGAAGTGCAAGATTTTGCCGATATCAGCAGTGCACTGGCCATCGATGGGCCTGAGAACGGTGACGGAGTAACGTCGATCAAACCCGAACATGTCACCGATGGGGCCGGTCCGCAAGACGACATGGTCGAGGATGACGATGATCGGCACAAAGGAGTCTAGCTGCGGTGAGTGCTGATGAGCCTATGCCTCTGGTTGCACATTTGCGTGAGTTAAGAGATAGATTTCGTAACGCAATTATCGCCGTAGCCCTCGCCTTTGCCGGACTATTTCCGTTTGCTAACCACCTGTACACCTACGTGTCGGAACCGCTCAGAGCACTCCTGCCAGAGGGATCTTCCATGATCGCAACGGAGGTAACATCGCCCTTCCTCACACCATTTAAATTGTCACTTGTATTAGCTGTGTTTGTTGCCATGCCCGTGATACTTGCGCAAGTTTGGGGCTTTATTGCCCCGGGCTTGTATAAATCAGAGAGACGGATAGCGGTGCCGCTTTTAGCATCCAGCGTAGTGCTCTTCTACGGGGGCGTCGCGTTCGCTTACTATGTCGTTTTTCCTCTGCTCTTCGGCTTTTTTACAACGGTCGGCCCGGGCGATATTGCGGTAATGACCGATATCAATCGATACCTGGATTTTGTACTCAAACTCTTCTTTGCCTTTGGTCTCGCTTTCGAAGTCCCGGTCGCCGCAGTTATTTTAATACTCAGCGGCGTCGTTACAGCAGATCAGCTGGCAAACAATCGCTCTTACGTTATTGTTGGTTGCTTTGTCATGGGCATGTTATTGACGCCGCCTGACGTGATCTCACAAACCCTACTCGCCTTACCCATGTGGCTCTTATTTGAAGTGGGGCTCATTATGGGCCGTGTGCTCTCCCGAGGTAACTTAGACGATGAGTGAAGCAACGCCTACAGCGCCGGCAACCGACTCGCCGCAATCCAAATCATTGCGACCCCTCAGAGAGCTACTAGGCTTTCTGTGGCCACACAAATCGCGTCTTATCATTGCCAGCGCGGCTCTCGTCTTTACTGCCATGACGCAATTGTCTTTAGGTTATGGGATTCAAGTACTCATCGATCAGGGCTTTTCAAATCAGAGCGAGGAGGGTCTGCGTCGAGCTGTACTCTTCATGGTCGCTGTAGGCTTCGCCATGGCCTGTGGCTCGTTTGTCCGTTTTTATATGGTGTCGTGGCTGGGCGAGCGGGTGAGCGCTGATTTGCGACGAGACGTCTTCAACAATTTGCTAACCGTTCACCCGGGGTTTTACGAAAAGAATCACGCCGGGGAGATCATGTCGCGTATCACGACCGACACAACACTCCTGCAAACGCTGATTGGCTCCTCTGTGAGTCTGGCAGCTAGAAATGCCTTAACCCTGGTTGGGGCATTAATCCTGATGTCACTGACGAATATAAAACTCACGCTCATCATGCTCATTGGGGTTCCGCTTACACTGCTGCCCGTTCTCTATCTAGGGCGTCGGGTAAGAGCCCTGTCGACCAGAAGTCAGACCAGTATCGCGAATGTGGGCACGCGTGCCGGAGAAGTGCTGCAATCAATAAAGATTGTGCAAAGTTTTCAGCGAGAGTCTATGGAGCGTGATGTCTTTGAACGCGACGTGGGCATCGCATTCGATATCGCGAAGAAGCGGATACAACAGCGCGCTTGGCTGATGGCCTGCGCTATTTTCCTCTTTCTCGGTGGCATGGTAGGAATGTTGTGGACGGGGGGACAAGACGTCATTGCGGGGCGAATGAGCGGGGGGGACCTCGGCGCCTTTGTATTTTATGCCGTCATGCTCGGTACGGCTTTTGCTACTTTGTCAGAGGTTTGGGGTGACTTGCAACGCGCCGCCGGGGCTGCAGAGCGACTTGTCGAACTACTTCATCAAAACAGTGATATCGTCGACACAGGTGCGGCATCTATCGCGGATGGTCAGATATTAGAGGCAAAGGATCTACTATTTACCTATCCGTCGAGACCCCTAACTCCAGCGCTAGAGCACTTCAATCTGAGAATAACACCGGGGAAAACACTGGCCCTAGTGGGTCCCTCCGGTGCAGGCAAATCGACTATATTTGAATTGCTGCAGCGCTTTCATGACCCTAGCGGCGGCGCACTCACCTACGGTAGTGTCCCTCTTGCCGACTTCCCACTACAGGAATGGCGGGCTAAAACGGCACTGGTACCGCAGGCGCCCATCCTGTTTTCAGGGGACATTGCTTACAACATTGGCTATGGCAATCCCGATGCCAGTCAACACGACATCGAGGCTGCTGCCGAAGCTGCCTATGCAACTGAGTTCATTGGAAGACTGCCTGATGGGTATCAAAGTGAGATTGGCGCTCAAGGCGTTCAACTGTCGGGCGGTCAGCGTCAGCGCATCGCGCTTGCCCGCGCCATCTTAAAAAATCCAGAAATCCTTCTCCTCGATGAGGCCACGAGCGCACTTGATACCGAGAGCGAGCACTACGTTCAGCTGGCCCTCGAAGAACTGACTCGGGGACGAACGACTATTATTATTGCTCACCGGCTATCGACGATTATCAATGCGGATGCAATAGCGGTCATAGATGGCGGTTCGGTCGTTGACATCGGAACACACTCTGAATTGCTTGCGCGTTGTCATCTCTATCAGCGTTTAGCGAGCATGCAATTTAAAGAGGCCGATAGCATCACGCCAGAGGAAGACAATGCCGCGCCGGATGCTGCCTGACTGGCAGCTTAGCGTCCGTCTATTGTTCACCAAGCTATTATCCACACAGCGATGGCGCACCAGGCTTTTGTCCGCCGAGCAGACTCACTATGACGTGGCTGACATTCCCCTGCGCAGTCAATCCGCGACACAATTCTAGAGACAGCATCCCTAGAGGCAGCATCGCTTTGTCAGTAGCAAATAGTAACTAGGGATAGGCTGTGGCGAGCAGTCGTCAAACATGGCTCAGTCTTTTACGTTTAGTGGGTGGTGTTGCTGAATCCCCGGTGCGAATGCCGTTATGTGCTAGACGCAGTGTTTGCCGGCCAAAAATCTACATCCGGATCACTAGAGGCACTAACGGCACTAACGGCACTAACGGCACTAACGGCACTAACGGCACTAACGGCACGAGGATTCTGGGTGAAACAGGAATTTTAGGCAAAAAAAAGGCGCCGAAGACGGCGCCTAAAAAGATGTCGGACCTGTTTCATGACATCAAGAAAACTCTCTGACCAAGCCCCCAATCGACTCTTTGGCGTCACCAAATAGCATGCGGGCGTTGTCTTTATAAAAGAGTGGATTTTCAATTCCTGCAAAACCGGACGCCATGGAGCGCTTCAACACAAAGACGGTTCTCGCATCAGCCACGTTGATGACGGGCATGCCGTAAATAGGGGAAGACTCAACCTCTCGGGCCGCTGGATTCACCACATCATTGGCACCGATCACGATAGCAACGTCGACTGTTTCCATTCGAGGATTGATATCGTCCATTTCTAGGAGCTGGTCATAAGGGACGTCAGCCTCGGCTAACAGAACATTCATGTGACCGGGCATTCGACCGGCTACCGGGTGAATACCATAGTTCACCTCACAGCCATTCGCTTCAAGCAACTCCATCAGCTCTTTCACCACGTGCTGGGCCTGCGCGACCGCCATACCATAGCCGGGAATAATGGCAACATTAGTGGCAGCTTCCAGAACGTAGTAAGCGTCCTCTACCGAGATAGGTTTAATCTCACCTTCCACCTCAGTAACCGTGGTCGAGACACTGGCAAAGCCGGAAAACAACACATTACTTAGCGACCGATTCATCGCCTTGCACATGATCTGAGTGAGGATAATGCCAGACGCACCGACGAGAGAGCCGGCGACAATAAGTACATTGTTATCGACCGCAAAACCGGCAGCGCAAGCTGCAAGACCCGAGTAGGAGTTCAGCAGTGAAATCACGACTGGCATATCGGCGCCACCGATCGGAATGACGACCATGATGCCAAACACGAGCGACAAGCCAACTACCGTGTAGAGCATATTCGTATTACTTGGGTCCATCACGAACATAACGGCACTGGCCACAATACCAATTACGATGAGCGCATTTACAAACTTCTGACCAGAAAAGGTCAATGCGCCGCTGCCGATTGTTTCTGACAACTTACCGTAGGCCACTAGGGAGCCCGTGAACGTCACACCGCCGATAAGGATCGACAAAATAATGGTGATGTAAGTAAAGCTGCTGTCAGCAATGGACAATGCGGCAATACCGACTAACCCTGAGGCGGCACCGCCAACACCGTTAAACAAGGCAACCATTTCGGGCATTGACGTCATTGCTACTGTGCGAGCGGCTATCGCGCCTATTGCACCGCCTACAATCATGCCGCCGAGTATAAATTCATACTGAACGATGCCTTGATCGAGCAGCGCTGCAACGATTGCCACCAACATACCGATAGCTGAAATGCCATTACCTCTGCGCGCTGTATCCGGAGAGCCCAACATCTTCAATCCGAAAATAAACAGACCGGCAGCCACGACATATCCGAGCTGGATAAACAGTTCAATATTCATCGCTTAACCCTCCTTCTTTTTGAAGAAGCCGAGCATGCGATCGGTCACCATGTAACCGCCCACGACATTGATACTGGCAAGTGCAACCGCACCGGCACCGAACCATTGGGCCAGATCTGCGTTACCACTACCCGCGAGAGCCACGGCACCAACGACGGTAATACCTGAGATGGCATTGGCGCCCGACATCAACGGTGTATGTAACGTCGCGGGCACTTTATTGATCAGCTCAAAGCCCAGAAAAACCGAGAGCATCAAAATAAATAACAGATATGAAAAAACATCCATCTTATCCTTCCCCTTCCATTAGGTTCTTAATGGTGGGGTGAACCACCTCTCCACCGTGCGTGATCACACAGCCTGGCAAAATATCGTTCTCCATATCGAGAACGAATGTTTTTGCATCTGTATCCCAAGTGTCCTCAACCAGATTAAACAGGTTATTTGCATACATCTGAGATGCATCCCTTGCGACCTCGTTAGCGAGGTTCGCCGTGCCTACGATTGTCACACCATTTACAACGACGACCTCATTGGGTACCGACCCCTCAACATTGCCACCCGTCTCAGCCGCCATATCCACGATAACTGAACCCGGAGCCATACCCTCAACCATGTCACTCGTCACCAAGACAGGGGGCTTCCGTCCAAATACCTGCGCCGTCGTGATGACAACGTCCGAGTCGGCAATAACATCTTTTTGGGCCTGACGCTGGATTTCTACCTGCTCGGGCGTAAGCTCTTTCGCATAGCCATCAGCAGTTTGACCGGTGTCGCCAAGATCAATTTCCAAAAACTTACCGCCAAGCGACTGAACCTGCTCTGCCACGACGGGCCGCGTATCAAACGCTGTGACGCGCGCGCCCAGGCGCTTAGCGGTTGCGATCGCTTGCAAACCCGCTACACCGGCGCCGATGATAAAGACCTTTGAGGGCTTTAGTGTCCCAGCTGGAGTCATCAACATCGGAAAAATACTCGGTAGATGCGCGGCGGCTAGCGTCACTGCCACGTAACCCGCGAGGTTGGCCTGAGAGCTTAGGGCATCCATCTTTTGGCTTCTGGTCGATCGGGGGATCATTTCCATACTCACGGCGGTGATACCTTTTGCCGCAAGTGCTGCGATCAGTTCACGCTCGTTAAATGGATCCAAGTAAGACACATGGATACAGCCCGATTTCATCATGTCGATCTCATCTGGCTCGGGCTTTCGGAGTCTCAACACCATGTCGGCGGACCCAAAAAGCGCCGCTCGATCGGTCACAATTTCAGCACCCAGATCAGAATAGACGCTGTCCTCGAACCCAACCGCTGCACCAGCACCAGATTCAATAGCGACCTCTGCGCCGAGGCGGATCATTTTTTTGACGGTTTCCGGAGTTGCGGACGTGCGTCGCTCGCCGGCATTCGACTCGCGAGGAATAACAATACGCATGGATAATGCTCGCTTCTTAAAGTTTTGGGGTTGTACGTCTAATGATGTCGAGAGGATCTCATTGCGCCCTTCTTAACGCGACAAAAATCCACAATAACGCACATAGCGATTGAAAATCTGGGTACTAAACAGGACGAGTTGGGTGTGAGCGCAGGAGACGTCAGCGTCGGGGCTACACGGCAGAAGTCGCTTGTGTGAAAAGCCTAGCCAGCCCGCAGCTGCAGCAGTGGACTCAACCAGCGATGGTGCCAACGCGTAAATCGAAGCGGCGACTCAAGCACAGCAATACAGATGCAATCACTGCCTGGAAGCGCAGTAGGCGCGTGAACATCACCCGCCTCTCTAATCACAAAATCGCCCGCATGATACTCGGCGTTTTCATCACTAAAGCCACCCTGCAGTACCAATGTCATCTCGGCACCCGAATGGTTGTGCTGTGGAATGCTGCCGCCCTCGGCAATATGGTAAAGCGAGAATTCGGCAGCACCATCAATCTCGCCCAAATCCGCGATTTTCAGAGAGCGCGTCACCTTTCTCCACTGAAGCTGCTCGAGATTACCTTTTCGGATTTGTTTTACAGTCCATGCCATTGTCGATGAGCTGGCGTCGTTAACAGCACGATCGTCTTCGACATCTTCGAGGCGCGCGAGAACGTTATCAAGCACTCGGGGGTCGACATCGACTGGACTGACATCCTCAAACATGGCTGCGCCAAGACTCTCGAGCTGTGCCAGGTCATGTTGACAGGCGCCACAAAAATCTAAGTGCGTCGACACGACAACACTTTGTGCGGGTGGCAACGCGCTGGCTGCGAACTCCGCTAACGTACTTGAATCTGGATGATGCTTAACCATTACAATCTTTTAACCCTGCCCAAACTATTAGTCAACTCCGCAAAGCGTGTATGCGTTACGACCGACTGTAATCGTCGGTTCAGCGTAAACACAGGCTTCACTTACTTATGCAAACTAATACCCATTTTTTAAACTATACGGATCACTCCTCTGTACCCGCATCCATGAAAACTTGTAATTTTTGTATGGCGAGGCGCACTCGAGACTTAACGGTACCTAACGGCAGACCTAACTCAGCCGCGGTCTCCGAGTGAGACTTCCCTTCCATGTATACCTTCGCCAATATCTGAGCTTGATCCTGAGGCAGCTCCTTGAGCAACTCACGGACACGGACCGCCCCCCGCGACGCATGCAGTGCAGTTGTCGGCTCGTGGCCCTCTAGCTCGAATCCGACATCCTCGGCCTCAAGTTGCGTATCGAACTTTTGCAAACGTCTGAACATGTCGGTTCGACAGTTACGAGCAATGGTGTACACCCACGTACTCGCTGCCGCTTTTTCGGGATTAAATCCAGCGGCTTTTTGCCACACTTTTAGCATGACCTCCTGAACGAGCTCATCTGCATGTGCAGCAGAAAGCGACGATCCGGACAAAGCGAACGCCTTAATGAGAGGTGCAAAATGCGCGAAGAACCTCGCGAACGACGCTCGGTCTCGGAACTCTGCGATTCGCACAACACACTGGCTCCACTCATCAGTTCGGCGCCCCTGTGGTACCGACCATGCAGAGACCGCCGGTTGACCGCGTGCGCCTTCTCCCTGCTTGTCTACCATCTAGCACTCTCCTTTGAGCGTATCGTTTCTTAGAATACACAAATCCAACAAACTTGACACCTTAATGTGTATATTAAAGATGACACTTTGGTGATTTTCAGCATAATTGCCAAAATGGGTCGTCATCGTTGTTTCGAGGTAATAAATGAGCACAGCCATTATTGGTACCGGCATCTCAGGTCTTGGGTGCGCTTATCGGCTTGCTCAGTCCGGTGAATCAGTCACTGTATTCGAGGCGTCAGACTTGATTGGTGGCCACACAGCAACCAAGTCTGTCTCGGTTGCAAGTGGTGATTACGCTATCGACACTGGATTTATTGTTTACAACGACTGGACCTATCCAGAATTCATCTCGCTAATGGATGAGCTAGGCGTCGCAAACCGGCCTACCTCAATGGGATTCTCTGTTTCAGACGATCGTTCAGGCCTCGAGTATGCGGGCAATAACCTCAACACGCTTTTCGCTCAGCGGCGTAATTTGGTGTCACCCAAATTCATCGGTATGGTTCGTGAGATCCTGCGCTTCAACAAAGTTGCAGTCGAGGACTTAGAGGCGGGCCGACTGAGTGATGGTGAAACGCTTGAAGAATACCTTGAGCGACATCAATTCAGTGCGTTTTTCCGAAGACACTACCTGGTAAGCATGGCATCCGCGATCTGGTCTGCCAACTTCGAGGAAAGCCTCAATTTTCCGGCCGAATTTTTTGTGCGATTTTTCAAAAACCATGGATTGCTTCAGGTCAAGAATAGACCTCAGTGGCGGGTCTTGGAGGGAGGCAGTAAAAGCTACCTAAAGCCACTTTGCGCGCCCTTTGAAAATGATATCCGCACAGCCTGCCAGATCGTCGCCGTCGCCCGTGAACCTCAACAGCGTCCAAAGCTCCGGACAGCTCAAGGAGAAGAGCTCACTTTTGATGACATCGTCATTGCATCGCATGCCGATCAAGCCATTGCAATGTTGTCAGACATGGACGATTCAGAACGGCAAATACTATCCGAACTGCCCTATACTGAGAACGACGTCGTGCTGCACACAGATAGCCGAGTGCTGCCACAGCGACAGCTAGCTTGGTCTAGTTGGAACTATCGGCTTCGCGAATCTGACTGTCGTGCAACACTGACCTACAACATGAATATTCTTCAGGGCATCTCATCGCCAGAGACCTTTTGCGTCACACTCAACGATACACAGGCCATAGATCCCTCCACCATATTGGGCGAATACCGATATGCGCACCCCCAGTTCACGGTTAAAGGAATGGCCTCACAAGCTCGATGGAAAGAGATCAATGGTCCGCGAAGCACCTGGTTCTGTGGTGCCTACTGGCGAAATGGTTTTCATGAGGATGGTCTCTTCAGTGGCAACCGGGTCGCCGATGCGATTATTAAAAAGCGAGCGGAACAGTGAATACCGCATTCTACGTCGGCAGATTGGCTCATGTTCGTATGACCCCGAAACACCATCGGTTTAGTTACCCAGTGTTCATGCCTTTTGTCGATGTGGATGACCTAAGCTCGCTTACCGACAGGGCGCCATTGTGGAGCGCCGGTCGCTGGGGCCTAGCCAGATTCGTGCGTAGCGACTTCATCGGTGACTACCGTCAATCCGTTTCAGAAGCAGTCAAAAAGCGCATTTTTGAAGAGACAGAGCAGCAGTTTGACGGCCAGATCTTTCTTCTAGCAAATTGGCGTTATTTCGGTCTACAAAACAATCCTATTGCCTGCTACTTCTGTAAAGGCGCGTCGCAGGGCGCTCTCGATTTCATCGTGGTAGAGGTGACCAATACACCGTGGGGTGAGCGCCATAGCTATGTTCTCGAGACGGATAACTCGAAGACGCTATGTCAGACCGAGTTCAAAAAAGAGCTCCACGTCTCGCCCTTTCACGGTATGCAGCAGCGGTACCGGTGGCTATCGACCACTCCCGGAGAGTCGCTTGCCATCAAACTAACCAATTTGGAGCAGGGTGAACGTGTCTTCCATGCGTCACTGACACTCAAACGGCTTCCCGTTAACCGATTTACGGGGCTGTCACTTCTCGTTCGTTACCCTTTTGAAACAGCTAAAGTTACCCTGGGAATCTACTGGCAAGCCGCCCTTCTGTTTTTAAGGCGCGTGCCCTTATTTTCTCACCCAAAAAATAATCCGACTCATTAGATAGGAGTGTCTGATGACAACAGGCCAGGTAGATGTAAAGCAAATAGCCAAACTGCCCTCAGTCAAATCATGGCGGAGCACGGCATTAGCAAAACGATTGGTATTTAAATTATTCAATCAACTGCGTCATGGCGAACTTGTGATTCAGGATGGGGATACGACGCACCGCTTTGGCGGAGGAGACGTGTCCATAGCACCCAGTGCCACTGTCGTTATTCATGAACAACGCGCTTATTCTCGCATTCTGACGGGCGGTACGATGGGAGCCGCTGAGGCATACATTGATGGAGATTGGTCAACCGAGCAGTTAACCGACGTCACACGGGTCTTCAGTGCCAACATACCCATTCTTGAGGCAATGAAACACAAACAGAACTGGTTCATTAAAGCGGGAGTTAAGCTTGCGCACGCTGCGCGAAAAAACTCGGTCAGTGGCTCCCGCGAGAACATAGCGGCGCATTATGATTTGGGAAACGAATTTTTCTCGCTATTCCTAGATCCCTCATTAATGTATTCGTCGGCGGTATATCCGAAGGGCAGCGACAATCTGGCGGAAGCCTCGCAACATAAGCTGAAGCTTATTTGCGAAGACCTCGAATTGAAGCCAACGGACCACTTGGTCGAGATCGGCACTGGCTGGGGCGGTATGGCGATTTACGCTGCAGAAAATTACGGCTGTAATGTCACCACAACAACCATTTCCAAAGAGCAACTCGACTATGCTCGAGCTGAAGTAGAACGCAGAGGATTGCAAGACAAAGTCACTCTGCTGTTTGAAGACTATCGAAATCTATCGGGTCAATTCGACAAATTGGTCTCCATCGAAATGATTGAAGCTGTGGGTCACGAGTATTTTGACACCTACTTTGGCCGCGTCAGCAGCTTGCTTAAGCCCGACGGTAAAGCCGTCATTCAGGCCATTACAATTAATGAGCAGCGATATGAGGATTACCGAAAGTCGGTCGATTTCATCAAGCGTTATATTTTCCCGGGTGGCTGTCTCCCATCACTCAATATCATAAGCGGGGCACTGACACGCACGACCGATATGCAAATCATTGACCTTAGGGATATAGCAATCGACTATGCTAAGACGCTCAAGCATTGGCACGAGGCTTTTATGGCAGAGCTGGATGCGGTTAAGTCACTTGGGTTTGATGAAAAATTCATTCGGATGTGGCGCTTTTACCTAAGTTACTGTGAAGGCGGCTTTCGTGAACGTATTATCGGGACCTATCAAATAACCATGGCAAAACCGTATTACAGGCCCCTTTAAATTATGCTGTTATCTCTGTCCCCGATCATTCTCCTCGTTGTCCTGCTTTTCTCAGCAGTTCAGCTTTTCGGAGCAGATGCCTCCTATGGCCCCAATCAGGTAGCGCTTCTCATCGCCTCGGCGGCAGCAGGTCTAGTGGGCATGTATCGAGGCCTAACGTGGGCCGAAGTCCAAGACAGTATGGTGGCAGGGATCAGAGTTGGCCTGGGACCTATACTGATTTTGCTGGCCGTCGGTGGGTTGATTGGCAGCTGGATGGTAGCCGGCACCGTTCCTGCAATGATCTATTACGGCGTGTCCATTCTCAATCCCAGCATATTTTTTGCCGCTGCCGCTATTATCTGTGCATTAGCCTCAATCAGCATCGGCAGTTCATGGACGGTCGCCGGCACATTGGGTATTGGCCTTATCGGCATTGCTGACAGCTACGGTTTATCCCCCGCAATGGCCGCGGGTGCCATTATTAGCGGCGCTTATTTTGGCGACAAACTGTCACCACTGTCGGATACAACAAACCTCGCCGCTGCCTGCACCAACGTTGATCTATTCGCACATATTCGCCATATGCTATGGACCACCGTACCCGCTTTTTGCCTAGCACTGATATTCTTTTTCATGATTGATTCAGGTGCCGCCACAGCGCCGGAACAGATCGCAGAACTCAGGTCTGCGATAAGCGCTGAATTTAATGTCGGCGTTGGCGTACTCATTCCTTTGGTGGTTATGCTCGGACTGATTTGGTGGCGTGTGCCCGCCTATCCAGCAATTATGCTGGCAACCCTTGCGGGCGTTCTGACCGCAGTCACTTTGCAAACAGCGGTGGTAGAAAAGTTCGCACTTAACGCAAACCCTGATGCAACCGTCCCGCTAATTGAGGGCCTCTGGAGAACCTTATTTGCGGGTTTTGAGGGCACGACAAGCAACGAAGAACTCAATCGCCTCATCAGTAAGGGGGGCATCGCGAGCATGTTGAACACGGTCTGGCTCATTCTGAGTGCGCTTGCGTTTGGCGGGGTACTGGAGCGCACAGGCATTCTCAAGCAAATTCTTGACGCCGTACTCAAAGCAGTAAAATCAACAGGCGACCTTGTTCTCGCTACTGTCACTGGTGGTTTCGTTACCAATATTCTCGCCGCCGACCAGTTTCTTGCCATTGCCCTTCCAGGGCGCTTATTTAGCAGTACCTACGATGACTTTAGGCTAAGTCGTGAAAATCTTTCTCGCACATTGGAGGATTCTGCGACCATGACATCCGCACTCATCCCCTGGAATACCTGCGGAGCTTACATGGCAGCCACGTTGGGCGTTGCCACATTTGAGTACGCGCCTTATGCCATTTTTAATATTGCCTGTCCGTTAATCGCCATCGCCTTTGGGTATCTCATGTTCCAACAGAAGCCCGCTGAAGCCGCAACTAGCTCGGCATGAGTTGGGATCACGCCTCACCCTATATTCATCAGGTGACAGTGCTCCCCGAACACATCGATGCGCTCGAGCACACCAACAATACCCAGTACGTAAATTGGTGTAACCAGGCCGCGTGGGCGCATACTACGGATCTGGGCCTGGGCGCTGACGCCTACCGAGAACTCGATCGGGCAATGGCCCTGACCAAGGCCGAATATCATTACCTACGGGCAACGCAACTTGGCGATGTACTCGATGTCGGGACGTGGATCACCTCGTGGAATCGAAAGCTGGTAATGGAACGGAAGATGCAGATACGTTCGGTCGCCACCGGTGATACCGTGTTGCGCGCACGCCTAAGCTTTGTTTGCATTGCAATCTCAACAGGTAAGCCTAAACGCCCTCCCGCAGAGTTCATTGCACGCTATACACCCGCGCTGGTGGACTAGGCTTGGCTCCAAGTAAAGGGCAGTATTGTCGACATATCTGTGTGACCTTGAGCGAGCATCAGCAGTCGATCGAAACCCAGAGCCACACCAGAACAATCGGGCAGCCCCGCGTTCATAGCGTGCATAAACCTCGGGTCAATGTCCCTCGTGGCCTGCCCCCGCTGGCGTCGCACGGCGTTGTCGGACTCAAACCGCTGCCGTAACGTCTCTGGATTTAATTCTTCCCAATAACCGTTGGCGAGTTCCACACCGCCGACAAAAGCTTCAAATCGAGCCGCTACTACTTTATCTCCGCGATCAATCAACCGAGACAAGGCCGCTTGCTCCATGAGGAAGTCGGTCACAAACACTAAACCCCAGTCAGTTATTCCCGGCTCGACCACATGCGTCATCAGTAAATCGACGTAATCCAGTTTTTCAAGATCGCCAACCGGCTCCACTCCCAGCTCCAGAGCTCGAGCCTGCAACTGCTCGATTGAAGCGTCGTGCGGATTGATCTGGCAGAAATGGTCGAAAAGAGCCTCGATGGACCAAACTTGCCAACTGTCCAGGTTCAAAATGGGGCAAATTAAATCCGCCACCTCTCGCATGAGCCGATAATGCGTCCATTGCGTGCGATACCACTCCAGCATCGCGAATTCCGGATTGTGCTTACGCCCGTGCTCACCCGAGCGAAAGACCTTTCCAAGCTGGTAGATATCGCCGGAACCAAACGCAAGAAGTCGCTTCATGGCATATTCAGGAGAGCTTTGTAAAAAGCGCGAACTGTCGCCCATGCTAACTTCAAACAGTTCGATGTTGGGGTCAGTAATGGCGTACTGTCCTAGCGCCGGTGTATCCACTTCCATAACGCCTCGCACTGCAAAGAATGCTCTGACTTCTGACAGTAGATCCGAGCGAGCCCGAAGCTGCGCTACATTGGCACTGGGTTTCCATGCAGACACCGTCAGCGAGGTGACTTACGTCTTGCTCGCACGGCTCACGTATTCACCGCTTCGCGTATCGATACGAATAATCTCACCCTCGGAGAGAAAGAGTGGCACTCGAACAACAGCGCCGGTGGTGAGCGTTGCGGGCTTACTGCCACCTTGGGCCGTATCGCCTTTCAAACCCGGGTCGGTCTCTGTGATTTCCAATTCAATAAAGTTGGGCGGTGTCACCACCAAAGGCGCACCATTGAAAAGAGTGACCTCATATTTCTCTTGCTCTTTTAACCACTTCTCTGCGTCAGCAATAGCCGCTTTATCTGCCGCGTGTTGCTCGAAAGTATTCGGGTCCATAAAGTGCCAGAACTCGCCATCGGTGTATGAGTATTCGAGATCAATATCGAGCACATCAGCGCCTTCTAACGAATCGCCCGATTTAAAGGTTTTTTCCAGAACACGCCCAGAGCGAAGATTTCTCAGTTTGACGCGATTAAACGCTTGGCCCTTACCTGGCTTCACATACTCGTTCTCTAAAATAGAGCACGGTTCATTATCCATCATGACCTTAAGCCCAGGCTTAAATTCGTTAGTAGAAAAATTAGGCATTGGCTCCAAACCTCGTGACGTTCCCAAGGCCGGAATGATACCTCAGTGGCCTACCTATCGGCGAATAAAGCTCAGCGCTGGTCGGTTTTAAGCGGTCAACTTAGTCGTTTTGATTGCCAATCAGGTGCAGAGCCCCGTCAAGTCCAACCATTTGAAGTCGGTAGCGTGCGCGTAATCTCACGGCGGGCTTTGCTCTAAACGCAATGCCGATACCCGCCGCATTGAGCATATTTAGGTCATTGGCGCCATCGCCAACCGCCATTGTCTGTCGCATATCAATACCCATGCCCGATGCAAGCTCGCGCAATTTGGCCTCCTTAAATTCTGCGTTAACAATAGGCGTAATTACCTCGCCTGTTAGTGCACCGGCGCGAGTATGGAGCTTATTTGCGTAGTAATCGTCCATGCCCAGCTCACTGGCCACACGCTCTGCGAACACATCAAAGCCACCGGAGAGAATCACCGTTTTTATGCCGCGAGTCTTTAGCGTCAAGATCAGCTCCTTACCCCCATCGGTAAGAGGCAGCTCATTGGCGAGCTGCTGCACGACGCCACTGTCTAAGCCTTTAAGCAAACCGAGTCGCTCGGCGAAGCTCTGACTGAAATCCAACTCTCCGCGCATCGCCTGCTCTGTGATGGCTGAAACTTCGGCTCCCACACCAGCTTGATCTGCTAGCTGATCAATCACCTCACACTGAATCAGCGTCGAATCCATATCAAACACCGCCAGTTTGATATCGGCAATCGAATCCATCGCACTCTGGAAATTTACATCAACATGGTCCTCAAGACCTAGATCAGGCCATACTTTTAGATCTAAGTCAGTCGGGATCGCTTCCAAATACCAACGCTGTGCGCACCGGCAATCGGCCAGAGTTGTGGGTACAGGTAAGTCCACTTTTTCGACAACATCAATGTGCTGGCTTTTAATAAACGCATTGATATTAGGCAGTGGAGGCATCCTGCCCTGGCTCGCCAAAATGGTGATGTGCATAAGCGTATTTCAGGGTCGTTATCCGGACGTTCATGATAACCTGCCGGCTGATAAATAGAGAGTCATTCACTCTGAGTCGATGGCAGTAGGGGAGCGAAGGATTTTGATTTTTTTGAAGCGTCTTGATACGGGACAAAAAGTCGGCTTACTTGCAGCCGTCAGCGTCCTTGTAGTTGCCCAAATAACGCTGGGTCTGACGCTGACGTCAAAGTCGCACTTTGAAGCGGAGGCTCAGGCGCTGCATGCTGATGCACTTCTGGGCGCCATCGCATCACGGACCGCAGGGCTCATCGCTTCGGGTGATATGCTCACGGCTGCCAGTGAGCTCAACAGATTACAGGCGTCCCCTATCATCAGTGGTGCCGCGATTGCGGACGTGGAGGGTGAAACATTGATCGCCGCAGGGTCGTTCAGTGAAAACGGCAACGTGTATCGTAGGCCATTAGCCATAGGCCCGGATATTGCCGGAACCCTCAGCGTCAATGTACTGTCCACAACGTCAGCCTCATCTATCACCTTGTCAGTGACCGCGCTTAGCCTCGTTTTAGCGATCATTAGCTACGCGGCTTGCGCGTCAGTCCTGCGCTCCCAAGGCACTCGAATAGCGAACATGCTCAAGCAAGTTGGCCGCGCAAACACGGCTGATCTCCAGCTAGATCCTCTAACAGAGTTAGAAGCTGCGCTCGACGCTCTGCCTCTTGCACTCAAGACCGACTTAGATAACACCGCGCTCGATGAGACATCGCTCAGATCGATGGCCGTTACAACACTCAGTTTGGACCACTTACGCCGGTACATCGATACCGTCGACGAAATAACCTTGGTTAACTATGTGGGTACCTATGAAGCCATTGTGAAAGCGGTCGCTCAGTTGCTGGGGGGTGAGCTCCATCCCTCAAGACCACAGAGCCTGTCACTTTTTTTTGAAGGGACGCATCGAGGCATGACGCCCGATTTGCGGGCAGTCATCGCCGGCTCGCTGCTTCAACATCTACTCACGGTCGCCGAACGAAGCCAACGACGTAAATTCGCTTGTGGTATCGGCATTGGCTGCAGCGACCTCAGTCGCGGTGAGCGTCACTCGGCGTATGCGATGCTCTACACGCAAGCAGTCATCGACGAGACGTTGAACCTCGCGCAAAGAGCCGGATCATCAGTCAAACTGGCGTCTTCAATTCAAGAAAGCACCGATATCTCTCGAATTTTCGACATCATTGACACTGCCGACGGTGACACCCAATTAGGCGCACCGACAGCCGAGTTACTGCCGGAGCTAGACAGACAGAGCAAGTTTTTGCAAAGACGCTTATTCCCGGACGTAGGTGAGCAATCAGATCTGCCTTTTTAGGCCCCGGCGATAACCAGACCACTCACCTTCTGGAAGCCCTTTGGCAGCCGGTTACCGCGACGCCCGCGCTCACCTTTATAGTTTTCAAGATCGGACAGTCGCAGCTTTAGATGCTGCCTACCTGAATTGACCTGAACAATATCCCCGTCACCAAATACTAAGAGCCCGGCAAGCAACTCTTCACGGGCCTGTGCCCTGGCTGATGGGATGCCAATAATCTTGTTGCCCTTACCTTTTGCTAGCTCCGGTAAGTCTTCTAATGGAAACACCAATAGCCGACCCTCGGACGTGACCGCCGCCACCAGCAGATTTTGTCGTTCTGGAACGATCACCGGAGGCATTACCTGCGAACCCTTAGGCAGACTCAACACCGCCTTGCCTGCCTTATTCTTTGCCACCAAGGCGTCAAACTTTGCTACGAAACCGTAGCCTGCATCGCTGGCGAGCAGGAACTTCTGATGTTCGGTACCCGTCATCAACCCCTCAAAAGTGGCGCCAGATGGCGGTGCAATGCGCCCTGTCAGTGGCTCGCCTTGGCCTCGGGCAGACGGCAACTGGTGGGTGGGTAGTGAATACGCACGACCCGTCGAGTCAAAGACTACGGTCGTTTGGTTGCTTCGTCCGAGCGTTGCGAACTTGTAAGCATCGCCGGACTTGTAGCTGAGCGACTCTGGATCGATATCGTGTCCTTTCGCCGCACGGATCCAACCCTTTTCGGATAAAACGATGGTCATCGGGTCAGCCGTGGTTAACTCCAACTCCGAGAATGCTTTCGCCTCACTCACCTGAACGAGGTGAGAACGTCTGTCGTCACCGTATTCATTCGCTATGGCCACCAACTCACCACGAATTAGCTTTGTCATTAACGTCGCACTACCCAGGGTCTCTTCGAGCGAGTCACGCTCATCAGCCAGCTCCGACTGCTCTCCGCGAATCTTCATCTCCTCGAGCTTGGCCAAGTTGCGCAGCTTCAAGTCCAAAATCGCATCCGCCTGAATATCTGTCAGATGAAAGGCGTTCATCAGGGCTTTTTTCGGCTCATCTTCCTCCCGAATGATTCGAATCACTTCATCGATATTTAGGTATGCGACCAAATAGCCCTCGAGAACGTGCAGGCGCTTAAGCACCTTGTCTAAGCGGTACTCGAGCCTTCGACGCACTGTCTGACGTCGGTATTGCACCCAGTCTCGGAGCAGCATGTCGAGGGATCTCACGCCTGGGCGCCCGTTCATGCCAATCACATTGAGGTTTACTCGGTAGCTACGCTCAAGATCGGTTGTGGCGAATAGATGGCTCATCATGGCATCGAGATCGACTCGATTTGACCGTGGGACAATAACGAGGCGTGTGGGATGCTGATGATCTGATTCATCGCGCAGATCCGAGACCATCGGCAATTTTTTAGCCTGCATCTGCGCCGCAATTTGCTCGAGTACCTTCGATCCCGACACTTGGTAGGGAAGCGCAGTAAGCACAACAGCGCCGTCTTCACGCTGCCAAGCTGCCCGCATCTTAATGCTGCCGCGTCCAGAGCGATACATCGTCCGAATTTCCTCAGGCGGTGTCGTAATTTCAGCATCGGTCGGAAAGTCAGGGGCTTGAATATGACCACAGAGTGCATCCACCGTGGCATCGGGGTGGTCTAACAAATGAATAGTCGCATTGACGACTTCCCTAAGGTTGTGGGGCGGTATATCCGTCGCCATGCCTACGGCAATCCCAGTCGTACCATTCAACAATAAATTTGGGACCCGCGCCGGAAGGACAACAGGCTCATCCATACTGCCGTCAAAGTTGGGCTGCCAGTCTGCGGTACCCTGCCCTAACTCGCTCAATAGGACGTCAGCGTACTTCGTCAGTTTTGATTCGGTGTAGCGCATGGCAGCGAATGATTTGGGATCGTCAGCGGAACCCCAATTGCCCTGTCCATCGACCAATGGATACCGATAAGAAAAGTCCTGTGCCATCAGCACCATGGCTTCGTATGCTGCACTGTCACCGTGAGGGTGAAACTTACCGATAACGTCACCGACCGTTCGCGCCGACTTTTTGTACTTGGCAGATGACTTCAGTCCAAGCTCACTCATGGCATAGACAATTCGCCGTTGCACTGGCTTTAAACCATCGCCCACATGCGGCAGCGCGCGATCGAGAATCACATACATCGAATAATCGAGATACGCCTTCTCAGCATAGTCTTTTAGGGAGAGCGTTTCGGTGCCCTGCGGAGTATTGAAAAGGTCTGACATAAAACGAACCTACCTCGATGGACAATTCGTCCGTATTGTGAGCGAATCGAGGCCCCCTCATGGTAGCCTTCGTGCTGCCATATTATCTCACAGCAGCGACCTGATCATGGAACAAATTAATTGGCGTTGGGGCCACTTCGAAACAATGTCCGCATCCGGGTGGCACGACATTCTCATGCTGCGTGCAGACGTGTTTATCGTCGAGCAAAACTGTCCCTACAAAGACCCTGATCGCAAGGACAAGGTAAGCTGGCATCTCACCGGTCACATCAATGGTGAGCTGGTCGCGACAATGCGAGCAGTCCCGCCGGGTGTCAGTTATGAGGAGTGTTCTATCGGCAGAGTGGCCATACCCGAGAGCCTTCGCGGGCAGAGGCGCGGCATTGAGCTAATGCAGGTGGGTATCGCGTTTTGTGAGTCACGCTGGACCACTGGCATTCGCATCAGTGGCCAAGCGTATTTGGAAGGCTTTTATCAGTCACTCGGTTTTAAAACTATTCATGGCCCTTACATGGAGGATGACATCCCACATTTCGAGATGCTAAAGCCAAGCCCATGACTTAGGCCGCCGCCCTCGATGCACGTTTTCGCTCATGCTCTAGTAACAGCTTTTTGCGGAGCCTGATGCTATCAGGCGTCACCTCAACCAGCTCATCAGAATCGATAAACTCTAGCGCCTGCTCTAGGGTATGAAGGACCGGCGGGGTCAAAATCAACGCCTCATCGGTGCCCGAGGCACGCACATTAGTCAACTGTTTGGCTTTCGTTGGATTCACCACAAGGTCGTTACTGCGACTGTGAAGCCCCACGATCTGACCTTCGTAAACCTCGACGTTGGCTTCAATAAATAGCCGGCCGCGATCCTGAAGCGTGAACAACGCATAGGCAAGGGTCTTGCCCTTAACCATGGATACCAGAACGCCGTTGTTGCGCTGGGCGAGCTCGGCCTTGCTCACAGGTCCGTAGTGATCAAATATGTGCGTCATGATGCCACTCCCCGATGTGAGCGTCATGAACATCGAGCGGAAGCCAATCAGCCCGCGCGCTGGAACAATAAACTCCAGGCGCACACGGCCACCCGCGTCCTGAACCATATTTTTCATCTCAGCGCGGCGCTGGCCTAACTCTTCCATGACACCGCCCTGGTGGATCGTTTCGCAGTCAATGACCAGCTGCTCGTAGGGCTCGGACAGCTGTCCATCAATCACTTTCTGAATCACTTCTGGACGCGAAACTCCCAACTCAAAGCCTTCACGACGCATGCTTTCAATTAGGACCGACAGGTGCAGCTCGCCTCGGCCAGAGACAACAAACTTGTCGGGGCTGTCGCCCTGCTCGACGCGCAAGGCCACATTGTGAATCAGCTCTCGATCGAGACGCTCACGAATATTGCGCGAGGTAACGTATTTACCTTCAAGACCAGCAAAAGGCGAATCATTCACCTGAAAGGTCATACTTACAGTCGGCTCGTCGACCGAGAGCGGTGGGAGTGGCTCCGACCGGGCTGGGTCGCAAAGCGTGTCTGAAATGTTAAGTGCATCAATGCCCGTGACACACACAATATCGCCAGCTTCAGCCGTAGCGACCTCGACGCGTTCGAGACCGTGATAGCCCATAACTTGAAGGATTTTACCGTTGCGTGATGCGGCATCGCGATCAACGATCGCCACTTGTGTATTCGGCGTTAACCGACCACGGGTGATCCGACCAACGCCAATAACACCGACGTAGCTATTGTAATCGAGCGCCGAGATTTGCATTTGGAACGGACCATCGGAGTTCACTTCAGGCGCAGATACGTGGTCAATGATCATCTGGAAGAGCGGTTCCATATCTGGCGCCATATCTGCCGGATCATTGCCGGCTATCCCATTGAGTGCCGACGCGTACATGATAGGGAAGTCGAGCTGCTCATCCGTCGCACCCAAGGAATCGAATAAATCAAATACTTGATCTATGACCCAATCGGGCCGCGCACCTGGGCGGTCAATTTTGTTTACTACGACAATTGGATTTAGCCCGCGCTCAAATGCCTTGGACGTAACGAAGCGGGTCTGTGGCATTGGGCCATCGACGGCATCGACGATGAGAAGAACACTATCCACCATTGATAGAACACGCTCTACTTCGCCTCCAAAGTCAGCGTGTCCGGGTGTATCGACAATATTTATTCGGTAATCATTCCACTTGATGGCCGTGTTTTTGGCCAAGATGGTAATTCCCCGCTCACGCTCCTGATCGTTGGAGTCCATGATTCGCTCAGCCCCTTGGCTTTTTCTATCCAGGGTACCGGACTGCTGAAGGAGACAATCAACCAGGGTGGTTTTACCGTGGTCAACGTGGGCAATAATCGCGATGTTACGGAGATTCTCAATCACTTCTCAGTACTCTATTGTGGTGGTCGGGGCGTGAAGCGCGCGGACTGTACCACAGACGTTTGGTCTGTAGGTTCGGTAATTCTGCCGCCGTTTTGTGCATCAAACAGGCGAGCGCATACTGAAAATTGCACCAATGTAGTGCGCATTATTTTGGTGCGCTCTGATTTGGTGCGTAAAAAACAGCACATGCGTCCGCTCAACCAATAATTTTCTATAAAAAACAAGTAGTTAGCAAAAGTTATGCTCAGCGCCACTGCTGGCATATACTTTGCAGTGATCAGTCTGCAACGGTGCATTGGTCAAAATGTACGTAAACACACACCGAGTAGATCGGGTTTCAAAGTCCTTAGGAGGCATCCATGTCAGAGCGCACGCTCAATTTAATAAAAGACAACGATATTCGCTGGGTAGATCTGCGCTTTACTGATACACGTGGTAAAGAGCAGCACGTCAGCATCCCTGCCAGTTACGTTGACGCAGACTTCTTCGAAGATGGCAAAATGTTTGACGGCTCTTCAATCGCAGGCTGGAAGGGCATCAACGAGTCGGACATGATCCTGATGCCAGACGATAGCACGTCGATTATCGATCCCTTCACTGACGATGCGACAGTCATATTGCGTTGCGATATCGTCGAACCGTCTACGATGCAAGGATATGAGCGCGACCCACGAAGTGTTGCCAAGCGAGCCGAAGCGTATCTCGCATCAACCGGCTTAGGTGATACGGCATTTTTCGGTCCTGAGCCCGAGTTCTTCGTTTTTGATGATGTAAAGTTCAAAGTGGAAATGCAGGGCGCCAGCTACGCTATTAACTCTGAAGAAGCGGCATGGGCGTCAAATGACCATTTCGAAGAAGGTAATACAGGCCATCGCCCTGGCGTCAAGGGCGGATACTTCCCCGTACCACCCGTTGACTCTCTGCATGATATCCGTGCGGCGATGTGTTCAGCCATGGAGCAAATGGGCTTAGACGTAGAAGTACACCACCACGAAGTTGGTACCGCGGGTCAGTGCGAAATTGGCATTCGATTCAATACGCTCGTAGCGAAGGCAGATGAGGTACAAATCCTTAAGTATTGTGTGCACAACGTCGCGCATGCCTATGGGAAAACAGCTACCTTTATGCCCAAGCCGATCGTTGGTGACAATGGTTCGGGCATGCACGTGCACCAAAGCGTTTCAAAAGACGGTGTCAACACGTTTGCAGGTGACGAGTACGCAGGCCTATCTGAAACGGCGTTGTACTACATCGGCGGCATTATTAAACATGCCCGAGCGATTAACGCCTTTGCGAATGCCTCGACCAACAGCTATAAGCGCCTCGTACCTGGCTTCGAAGCTCCCGTCATGCTCGCTTACTCTGCGCGTAATCGTTCGGCGTCTATCCGAATCCCGTATGAGCCATCGCCCAAAGGCAAGCGTATCGAGGTTCGATTTGGTGATCCGACAGCGAACCCTTACCTGTGCTTCGCAGCGATGTTGATGGCCGGTATCGATGGTATCCAAAACAAGATTCACCCCGGCGACGCCGCTGATAAAGATCTTTACGATCTACCAGCCGAAGAGGCAGCCAGCATTCCAACCGTAGCGTCGACCTTAGAGATGGCGCTGGACGCACTCGATGCGGATCGTGACTTCTTGACCGCGGGTGGTGTCTTCACCAACGATATGATCGATGGCTACATCGAACTCAAGAACGAGGAGGTGGAGCGCCTGAATATGACAACACACCCAGTTGAATTCGATATGTACTACTCAGTCTGATGATTCAACGTGTAAAGCCCGCGACAGACAGCGGGCTTTTTTTTGGCTTCAATTTTGGGTGGCAACGTACGCCTCCCATTTTATGCACCACCACGGTGCAAATTGGCTGCAAGTCATGTTGAAACAGACCACAAAAATTGCGCTCTTTAGCCTATTAACTGCACTCATATCGGTTGACAGCGCAGCACAAATATCCACTTCGCCGCCGGAGCAACAGCCCGTTACAACCAAAATTTACAGATCAGTCGACCAAAACGGAGTTGTCTCGTTTAGCGATGTCCCAGCAAGCGATACCGAACAACAACAAACTCGCGTTATCACCCCTTCTGTGCTGAATACCATGCCAGGCTTCGCGGTTCGTGAAAACACGGGTGATGCATTAGTTACCGGCGCACCAGTGGCAGGCGTACCCGTAGCAGGCCTACCCGTACAGAATGACGAGGTGACGACGAGTTCTCACACCTCCGCGCCCAGCCTCACGATTGTGTCGCCTGCGGATAACGCAACGATTGCCATGGGAGCGGGTATTTTTGATGTCGTCGCCGCTGTCACACCGCCCTTGCTGCCCGATCACTTCTTGCAGCTCTACTTAGATGGGGAGGCTATTGGCGAACCGCAAAAAGCATCACGGTGGACCCTCACCTATGTCTTGCGCGGCGAACACAGACTGCAAGTGCGTCGACTCACAGACTCAGACGAGACCATCGATGAGTCGAGCCTGACGACTATCTTTGTGCTTCGACCATCGATTTTGCGAGGCATGCGATGATGAACTTGAGTCCAAGTTTTGATCTCGACTCTCTCACCACCGCTATCATTTTAATTGATGAGCATGGCGTCGTAGATACACTCAACCAGTCGGCTCAAGTCTTACTCGAAACCTCATTAAAAAAAGCCATGGGAAACCCATTAGACGAGTTGGCACAGACGCTTGGAGAAGGCGCCATTTTGTGGCATGAAACACTATCAAGTGCCATCAGAACTCGGCTCCCGGCGGTAAGCCGTGATCTCAAGTTATCACTCAAAACAGGTAAAGAGATTAGCGTAGATGTCGTCATTACGCCCCTCAATGACGAGCAGGACTCGCGCATCCTGCTGGAGATATCGCCCCTCGATCGCGCGCGTGCGATTAGCGAGACGGCCGACCTGAGAGAGGCCCAGCACAGACTGCATAATGTGGTTAAAGGTATGGCGCACGAGGTGAAGAACCCCCTCGGTGGCATTCGCGGTGCAGCGCAGCTTATGGCCCGGAAATTCGACGATCGGGAGTTAGACGAGTACGCGAATATTATCATTTCAGAAGTAGACAGACTCCAGGCACTCGTTGATCGCATGTTAGGACCGAGAGAGTCGCTGGATAAGCGCCGTCTTAATATCCATGAAGTCACCGAAAGGGTAAGACAACTTATTGAGGCGGAAGCGCACAAGGGTCTGTCAGTTACGCGGGATTACGATCCAAGCCTGCCCGAATTTTCCGCTGATGCTGGCCAGCTGACACAGGCGCTGCTGAACATCATGCGAAATGCTTGGGAGGCATCAGGTGACGACTGTCAGATCACGATTAAGACGCGAAGTCGACGCCAGTTCACGCTCAACGGTCACCGCCACAAGCTGGTTTGCGCAATAGATATCATCGATAACGGTCCCGGCATTCCGAGCGACCTCATGTCGTCCATTTTTTTGCCGATGGTTACGTCGCGACCAGAAGGGTCCGGATTAGGCCTATCCATCGCACAACTAACACTTACCCGACATGGGGGTGTTATTCAGGCGGTGAGTGAGCCGGGGCATACATGCTTCACCTTGCTCGTACCAATGGAAGAACTTTATGACTAATTCAACAGAAATTTGGGTAGTAGATGACGATAGCTCAATACGCTGGGTGATTGAAAAAGCGCTGTCTGGGGAAGACATTCCCAGTAAAACCTTCGAGTGCGCCGACGACTTGCTCGCTGCGCTAGAAACGCACACACCAAAAGCCATCATCAGCGATATTCGCATGCCAGGCATGGATGGCTTGGCCTTGCTCGGAGAGCTCAAAACGATTATTCCTGATGTGCCAGTCATCATTACGACCGCTCACTCTGACTTAGATAGCGCGGTCACCTCTTACGAGTCAGGCGCGTTCGAGTACCTTCCAAAGCCCTTCGACATCGACGAGATGTTGGCCGTGGCGTCACGCGCCCTTGCGCACACCAGCAAGCTGCCCGGGAATAGCAATACACTCGACTCTGGCGCAAAAGAAATCATTGGTAATGCGCCGGCTATGCAGGAGGTATTTCGTGCCATCGGGCGCTTATCGCAAAGCGCAATAACCGTCTTGATCACTGGGCAGTCGGGCTCAGGCAAAGAGCTAGTCGCGCGCGCACTGCACCGGCACAGCCCGCGGGCCCATGCACCTTTTGTTGCGCTCAATATGGCCGCCGTACCCAAAGATCTAATGGAGTCCGAACTATTCGGTCACGAAAAAGGCTCCTTTACTGGCGCGGCGGGAAAACGCGAAGGTCGGTTTGAACAGGCGAGCGGCGGCACACTATTTTTAGACGAAATTGGTGATATGCCACACGACACACAAACTCGATTACTGCGAGTACTCGCGGAAGCCGAGTTCTATCGCGTTGGGGGTACCAGCGCGATTAGAACTGATGTCCGAGTCATTGCTGCCACGCACCAAGATCTGCGCGCGCTGGTAGCGAAAGGCGCATTTCGAGAAGACCTTTACCATCGCTTAAACGTGATCGGCATAAACGTCCCTCGGCTGTCTGACCGAAGTGACGATATACCTCTGCTACTTAACCACTTTCTCAGCAAAGCAGCGTCAGAACTCGGCGTCGCAACAAAAGAAGTGTCTCCACAAGTACGCGACTTTTTAAGCGCTCTCGATTGGCCAGGTAATGTTCGGCAATTGGAGAATACCTGCCGTTGGCTGACCGTCATGGCCGCTGGCAACCTGATACTCATGAACGACCTCCCGCCAGAGCTGCAAATGAATCAGGATGCAGAGCAAAAAAGGTCAATTTCCTGGGAAAAACAGCTCTCAGATTGGGTGAGAGCAAAACTATTGGCAGGCGAAACGCAGGTACTCAAGCAAGCCATGCCACAAATCGAATCAATCATGATGGATGCGGCCCTAGAGCACACGGCAGGAAAAAAAGCAGAGGCCGCCGAGCTTTTGGGCTGGGGTAGAAACACCCTGACCCGAAAGCTCAGTCAACATTCTTAGCTATTAGTGTGTAGGGCCTTCAGCAACCTCACCACCACCCTGTGCAGCCTGCTGTGCCATTGCTTGCTGATATAAGGCGTCAAAATTGACAGGGGCAAGCATGAGCGGAGGGAAACCACCCTTAACCACTAGTGCATCGATTGCCTCGCGCGCATAGGGGAACAGAATATTGGGGGCGACCGTCGCAAGAATTTGCTTCAACGAGTCCTCTTCGATGCCTGCCGCGAAGAAGATGCCTGCCTGCTGTACTTCGACCAAAAAGGCGCTCTTGTCTTCCATCTTCGCCGTTACGGTAATCGTCAAGATAACTTCATGATTGCCCGTCTCATCAGCCTTCGACGAGCGCGTATTCAGATCAACGTTCACGTTGGGTTGCCAGTTTTGGCGGAAAATATCAGGAGACGCTGGCGACTCAAATGATACATCCTTCGCATAAATGCGCTGCATGGTGAACTGCTGTTGCACCTGCTCATCTTGTGCTGCACCAGCAGCTTGCTCTTCCGCCATGGCGGTCTCTCCTATGTTAGTTATTAAGGCGCTTCAATACGAAGCAAAGAATCTAATTGCTGGCGTCGCTCTAGGCTATATAGTTCGTCGCATCCACCCACATGCTGATCGCCAATCCAGATCTGCGGGACGCTTGTGGCGCCGGCGAGGGCCGCCATTTCTGCACGAAGTGCTGGGTTGCCATCTACGGCAATCTCGTCAAATGCAACTCCTTTGCTACTCAACAGGTTCTTAGCACGCACACAAAATGGGCACCATCGCGTCGTGTATATGGTGATTGATGTCATTTGCTCGTGACCGGTAACTGCTGCTCGTCCCAGCGCATCATGCCGCCCGCCATCCGATGCACATTGGAAAATCCAGTTGCACGCAACTGCTTTACCGCCGCCGATGCGGTTGTGCCCATTTTACAGACAACAATGATCGGCTGGCTTTTGTGTGACTCCAACTCACCTATGCGATTCTGCAAGTTAGCCGAAGGAATATTAACCGCGTCGAGTATATGAGCCCGCTTAAACTCCTTCGACTCTCTGACATCAAGAAAAATGCCACCCTCTTTATTTGTCAGATTAATAGCTTGCTGGGGGCTTAATGCCGCGCCGGCCTTTCGAGACTCAGTAAAGACCAGAAGATTCAGTGACAGCAATAACGCAAATACCAACAGCCATTGCTCGGAAATAAAAATAAGGAACTGGCTAAATGACACTCGTTTGCTCTCTGTCTGCTGTTAGGGTCTTGGGTTTAAATTAGCATTTCGCACGTGACGCGCGACGCGAGCGCAGTATACGTGCTTCAGCGAGGGCTCTCTAGTAGCACAATCACCATGTAACAGGGTGATCTGTCACACTCATAAGGCTAATATTATCGGTTCTTAGTTGAGGATTACCCATGACAGTGACTACGCGCCCATTTTCGCCCACATTACTCGTGATACTGGACGGGTTTGGGTATCGGAGCGAGCCCGAAAACAACGCCATACATCATGCGAATACGCCAACGTTTGACCGACTTTGGCAAAGTGGCGAGGCAACACTGGTATCGGGCTCGGGGCTGGATGTCGGACTGCCTGCCGGGCAGATGGGTAACTCTGAAGTTGGCCACATGAGCCTTGGGTCGGGGCGAATCATTTATCAAAGCATTACACGCATTGATAAGTCGATCGAAGACGAATCCTTTTTTAACAACCCGGCACTGACCTCAGCCATCGACAAAGCGGTATCCAACAAATCCGCCGTCCACCTATTTGGCCTTTTGTCGCCCGGTGGTGTCCACAGCCATCAGGCGCATATTTTTGCCGCAATGCGACTTGCACAAGCACGCGGGGCGACACGTATCTATTTGCATGCATTTCTCGATGGCAGGGACATGCCGCCCAGAAGTGCTGCCACCTCGCTGGCGCTGGCTGATGCAATCTTCGAGGAGATGGGCGTCGGCAGAGTAGCTACGGTTCAGGGTCGCTACTTTGCAATGGACCGCGATAATCGCTGGTCTCGGATTGAGGTTGCCTACGACCTGCTGACGCAAGGCCTCTCTCAGCACACTTATGCTTCTACCGAGGAGGCGTTAGCAGCCGCATACCTCCGAGACGAGAACGACGAGTTTGTAGCACCCAGCAGAGTCGGTGACCCCGTGATAATCGAGGACGGCGATACCGTTTTATTCATGAATTTCAGAGCAGATCGCGCGAGGCAACTGACACAAGCATTGACTGACACCGCCTTTGCCGAGTTCGACCGAAAACGCGTCCCCGCTGTAAACTTTGTTGCGGCGACAGAGTACTTCGACGGTATGAATGGCAATGTAGCATTCGCACCAGACACCATAGGAGAGACGCTGGGCGAGGTAGTGGCAGCTCACGGTCTGCGCCAAGCACGAATAGCGGAAACGGAAAAATATGCCCACGTGACGTTTTTCTTTAGCGGCGGACGCGAAGCGGTCTTCCCTGGCGAAGAACGTATTCTCATTCCATCGCCCAATGTTGCGACCTATGACCTCAAACCTGAGATGTCGGCAAAGGAAGTAACCGACGCCATCATTTCAAGTATTGATAACCAGATGCATGACCTCGTTATAGTGAACTTTGCCAATGGCGACATGGTTGGTCATACGGGCAATTTTGATGCGGCGGTCAAAGCCGTTGAAACACTAGACGCTTGTATTGCACGCGTCGAAAAAGCCGTACTCAAAGCCGGCGGCCAGGCACTCATAACCGCGGACCATGGTAACTGCGAACAAATGCACGACCACAACAACGACCAAGCGCATACGCAACACACCACTGAGCCAGTGCCGCTCTTCTATATTGGCAACCAAGGCCGTAAGTTCAGAGCAGGATCTGGGGTTTTAGCTGATATTGCACCCACTATTTTAGATTTAATGGACGTACCAAAACCGAAGGCTATGACGGGTCAGTCTCTCCTGTCCGCTTAAACAGTGTTCATGAAGTCCATCTGGCTCCAGATCGTCAGTCCCACACTGTACTTAGGGCTCCTGCTTGTGCTTGCACCTCTCAGTCTCGGTGCCTACCAAGACCCAGAAACCGAGGCTGAGACGCGGGCAGCCATCGAGGCGATCAATCGCGAAATCGCGACACTGGAAGGGTTAATTACATCGCAGTCAGCAGAACGCGACGCACTTCAGAGACAACTTCGAAAGACCGATCTAGACATCGGCCGCACAAATAACGCACTTAGAAAAACTCAGGAAAACCTTGATAAGCGCCAGCGTCAGATCAATACACTCGAGGCCCAAGGCATCGCACTAGAACGAAAAATTGAGGACCGACAGGCGTCGATAGAGAGTGCACTGGGAGTTTTTTCTGTTCTAAAGCAAGGTGGCGACCTGAAAATTCTGTTCGGTGACAGTTCGCCGCAGGATACGGAGAGGCACCTCGCGTATTTTAATATTCTGCTTGAGCAGCAGTTAGACAATATCGATTCATTTAAAACAGCTGTGACCAATCTTGAGGTTAATCAGGCTCAATTACTCGATAAGCAGGCCGAGCAACAACGGGAAAATGCCTCATTGGCGCGCCTGCGTGAACGCTTGCTCGCTGAACGCGGGTCGCAACGCAAGGTCATTCAATCGATATCGACTTCGCTAAGTCGCGACGGCGCTCAGGTTGCGGCGCTACGAAATGACGCTGTCAGGCTTAATACACTGTTAACCGAACTGCTGGAGCGCCTAGCAAACCTCGCTTTGGGTGGGGAATTCGCCGACTTTACGTCCCTTGAGGCCAAACTAAGAGCACCTATCGATGGCGCCAGTCAAACCCGGTTCGGACAAAAGCGTGAACGTGGTGACCTCAAATGGCAAGGCTGGCTGATTCCGGCGGAGCGAGGCTCAGCGGTCCGATCGGTACACCACGGGCGGGTGATTTATGCAGACTGGCTGCGAGGGCAGGGTTTGCTTACTATCATTGACCATGGAGATGGCTGGATGAGTCTCTACGGTCACAACGAGAGCTTACTCAAAGAGAGCGGTGAATGGGTGGCCCCGGGGGAAGTGATCGCTCGTGTTGGCTCGAGCGGCGGTGCACCGTCCCCAGCGTTGTATTTTGAGATACGCTCAAACGGTGTCCCTGTGGATCCCGCAAATTGGATTAGGTAATTGACGCTCATGAATCGAAACGACCTCAGTGCAACTCATCACCTTGATCACCCAAGAGCACGCCGGTTTTGTACAGCACTGCTGATAGCGACCGCCTCTCAACTGAGTTTTGCAGATACGCTATCTGAGGCGACCGTTGTGACAGACGTCGATGCATCAGTGACGACAGAAGCACCAGCACTCGTCAGCACGTCATTTAAAGAGCTTCAGCTGTTCGCTGATACCTTTGACGCAATCAGACGAGGCTATGTAGAGGATGTAAGCGATGCGGACCTCTTTGAAATGGCGGTCAAAGGCATGCTTACTAGTCTCGATCCACATTCTGCTTATCTCACCGACGATGACTATGACAATTTACAAGAATCAACAGAAGGCCAGTTCACCGGTCTTGGTATAGAGATTGGTTATCGTGGAGGGTTCATCGCCATTGTGACGCCCATCGATGGATCGCCGGCCATTGATGCCGGGCTGCAGGCTGGAGATGTGATCCTCAAGATCGATGGAACGTCTACACAGGGCATGTCCACCAGCGAATCCTCAACCTTCATGCGTGGTCCGGAAGGCACCGACGTTGTTTTGGAGATCGGTCGCGCCGGTGAAAGTCAGCCGTTTGATGTCGTTGTTACTCGCGGGGTCATAGATGTTCCAAGCGTCCGAGCAAGGGAGCTCGATGAAGGCTATTGGCTAATTCGTGTCTCACGTTTTCAGCGAGACTCGGGTCGTGAAGTGACTGAAGCCGTTCAGGCTGCACTCGAAAAAAATACAATTAAAGGTCTGATTATCGACGTCAGGAACAATCCCGGGGGCGTTATGAATGCCAGTGTCGAAATGGCGAGTAATTTCCTTGACGGAGGGCTTGTCGTTTACACGAAAGGCCGCCATCCGGAATCGATGAACACCTACAATGCCGAACCGGGGGAGTTAATAGCAGACGTACCCATTGTCGTTTTAGTCAATGGGGGTTCCGCTAGCGCATCCGAAATCGTTGCCGGCGCGCTTCAAGATCGTGGCCGCGCCGTCATCATGGGTACTCAGAGCTTTGGCAAGGGATCGGTTCAGACCGTTCTACCGGTCTCCGAAACAAAGGCGCTAAAATTGACTACCTCGCTCTATTACACACCGAGCGGGAGATCGATACAGGCCGAGGGCATCATTCCCGATGTCGTGGTTGAGCGGGCACAACTGACGAGCCTCGAACAAAAGGGTCGCCTTCGCGAGTCAGACCTTAACCGCAGCATTGAAAATAAAGGCTCCGAAGCAGAAACCGAGACAGAAGCGATCGCGAGCTTACGCGAGGACGACAATCAGGTTTACGAGGCGTTCACGCTGCTAAAGGGCATTAACGTTTATCAGAGTTTGGCGTCAGAATCAGTGGACAGCGGAGCCAATTCGCAAGCTGGCACTTCAGAAACCCCAAAGAAAGTAAGTACTGACTAGTGCCTTACGGCAATGCCAGACTGGGCTAGGTAGTCTTTAGCCTCGGCAACAGTGTACGTGCCGAAGTGAAAGATGCTCGCGGCTAATACGGCGTCGGCGCCACCCTTAATAAACCCATCTACTAAGTGATCGAGCGTGCCTACCCCACCGGAGGCGATGACCGGTATGTCCACCGCATCGGAAATAGCGCGCGTAATACTGAGGTCATAGCCGTCTTTAGTGCCATCGCGATCCATGCTGGTGAGTAAAATTTCACCGGCACCCAAGGCCGCCATTTTTTTTGCCCAGGCGATGGCCTCTATACCGGTCTCTTTGCGGCCACCGTGGGTAAATAACTCGTAACGGCCAGTGCCGTCATTAAGGCTCTTTACGTCCATCGCGACGACAATACATTGCGAGCCAAATCGGTCTGCGGACTCACGAACGAGATCAGGATTAAAGATTGCCGCGGTATTGATACTGACCTTGTCCGCACCGGCGTTCAGCAACCGACGAATATCTGAGACTGCGCGAACACCTCCGCCTACGGTCAACGGAATGAATACCTGCGACGCGATTTGCTCGACAGTTCGGTAGGTCGTATCGCGTTGCTCATGACTCGCAGTGATATCAAGAAACGTTATCTCATCGGCACCCGCATCGTTGTAGCGGCGCGCTATCTCTACGGGGTCCCCTGCGTCACGGATGCCAACAAAGTTGACGCCTTTCACCACCCGGCCTTGATCGACATCGAGACAGGGGATGATGCGCTTGGCTAAACTCATAGTGACGCAGTCATCCGGTCCGCTAGCACCTGGGCTTTAGCAACATCGAGCGTTCCCTCGTAAATGGCACGGCCAGTGATGGCACCGATAATCCCCTTGTGCGCCACTTCAGAGAGCGCATGGATATCATCAATATTGGTCACTCCGCCAGAAGCAATGACAGGCAGCCCTCCCTCAACAGCGAGGTTTACTGTGGCGCTGATATTGACCCCTTGCATCATCCCATCGCGCTCAATATCGGTGTAAACGATAGCCTCAACACCGGCATCGCGGAAATCCTTCGCTAAATCTGTTGCCCGTATCGTACTCGTTTCGGCCCACCCGTCTGTGGCTACGTACCCCGCTTTAGCGTCTATCCCCACAATGATATGACCGGGAAACGTATCGCAGGCCTCACGAACAAAATCGGGATTCTTCACGGCAGCGGTACCAATAATCACGTAACTCACACCCGCATTGAGGTAGCTTTCAATTGTTGCGCAGTCCCGAATACCCCCGCCAATTTGCACCGGAAGATGAGGCAGCGCCTGAGTGATCGCTCTCACGGCTTCGGCATTTTTCGGAATACCGGCAAATGCGCCATTTAAGTCAACAAGGTGCAACCGCCGCGCCTGCGCGTTAGCCCAGCGCTCGGCCGTGGCAACTGGGTCATCAGAAAAAACCGTGCTGTCATCCATGTCGCCTTGACGCAATCGAACGCATTGACCGTCTTTAAGGTCTATCGCTGGAATGACTAACATGTGCCGTCCCATGTCAAAAAATTAGAAAGTAGCTTGATACCGTTGTCATGGCTCTTCTCGGGATGGAACTGCGTTGCAAACACGTTGTTTTTAGCGACAGCTGCAGATCCCTGGACACCATAATCAAAAGTGCCTACCACGGCACCGGAATCCGACGCTGGCAGGTAGTAACTGTGAACAAAATAGAAGTACGCAGCATCAGCAATGCCATCCCACAACGGATGAGATTGCGTTTGGACTACCTGATTCCAACCCATGTGGGGCACCTTTAACTTTTTACCGTCAGTGTCGCAATGTGGCATCGGAAAACGCGTCACGAGGCCGTCGACCCAGTCGAGGCAATCAACGCCGTCATTTTCCTCTGAGTGTGTCATGAGGGACTGCATGCCAACACAGATTGCCAGCACAGGTGTACCGCGTGAAATGGCAAGCCTCAGGGTTTCATCACAACCCAGTCTGCGAAACTCGTCAATGCAATCGCGAATGGCGCCAACACCCGGGAAAATGATGCTATCAGCCGCCAGGATCGCGTCTCTGTCAGACGTAACCGTGACGGCAGTCGCCCCGGCCTGTCGGACGGCGCTCTCGACGGAATGAAGATTACCCATGCCGTAGTCAATTACGGCAACCGTTCGCGTCATCGACCTACAAGACGCCTTTGGTTGAAGGCATGGCTAAGGGCGCGCGGTCGTCGGCCGACATGGCCATGCGCAGGGCGCGGCCAAACGCCTTGAAGACCGTTTCAGCCTGATGGTGGCTGTTTTCGCCCTTTAAATTGTCAATGTGCAGTGTCAATTGGGCATGGTTAACGAGTCCGTGGAAGAACTCTGAGAATAGATCGACGTCAAAGTCGCCCACAGTTGAGCGTGTAAAAGGCACGTTGTAGTGGAGGCTTGGACGACCAGAGAAATCAACGACAACGCGCGATAGTGCCTCATCAAGAGGGACATACGCGTGTCCGTAACGAAGGATACCGCGACGATCTCCAACAGCCTTTGCTAAGGCCTGTCCCAGGGTGATACCAATATCCTCGACCGTATGGTGCGCGTCAATGTGCAGATCGCCGTTGGCGGTGATATCCAGATCCACCATGCCATGACGGGCTATCTGGTCCAGCATATGCTCCAAAAAGGGCAGACCGGTATCAAACGCGGTTTTCCCCGAGCCATCGAGGCATACCGATACCGTGATTTGCGTCTCCAGTGTGTCTCTCGACACGGTGGCCTTGCGCACTGCCGGTTGAGCATTGTTCATCTGTTTTTCCTAAACTTGAGTCGACTTTTATGCCGAGGCGCTACACTAGGCGCGAATTGTATATGAAAGCGTGAACTAGCTCATCTAATGACTGAACTAACAACATTTTCAGAGCGGCTTTTGGCTTGGTTTGACGTGCATGGGCGCAAAACGCTGCCGTGGCAGGAGGCCAAGACGCCCTATCGCGTTTGGGTATCCGAGATTATGCTGCAACAGACTCAGGTTGCGACGGTCATCCCCTACTTCGCCCGGTTTATGTCCGAGTACCCAACGGTTTTTGAGCTCGCAGCCGCGCCGCTAGACGACGTGTTAAGTCTATGGACTGGCCTTGGTTACTACGCACGGGCACGCAACATGCACCGAGCCGCGCAAATAGTCGTCAGCGATCATGCTGGGATATTTCCGTCGGACGTTGAAGCACTGCAACAACTGCCGGGCATCGGACGATCTACAGCTGGCGCCATCGTCACACTAGGACATGGCGGATGGGCTCCCATTCTTGATGGCAACGTGAAACGAGTGCTCGCTCGCTATCATGCTATTGAGGGGTGGCCGGGCAAACAAGACGTCCTGTCGGCCTTATGGGCTGTTTCCGAATTGCACACCCCACCAGCTCGGACCGCTGACTACACACAGGGCATCATGGATCTCGGCGCCACGCTCTGCACCAAGTCAAATCCTCGGTGTTTGACCTGCCCCGTGCACACCGACTGCCGGGCTCGTATAGAGGGTCGCCCCACTGACTTCCCCGGCAAAAAACCCAAGAAAGCGAGCCCTAGACGATCAACTGTATTTCTCCAGTGCCTCAATGGAGACGGTCAGATCCTGCTTGAAAGACGCCCCCCATCGGGCATTTGGGGCGGTCTTTGGTCTTTTCCGGAAATAGACAACGACGAACACCTCGACGAGTGGCTGACTAAGCATGACTTCGCTTTGACAGAAACAATGGTGGTCAACCCGGTTTACACACATGTGTTCAGCCACTTCAAACTGGATATCACTGCCTTAATCTGTCGCGTTGAACCCGTCGGATTGAGAATATCTGACAGTGAGCAACGCGGCTGGTTTACACTGTCGCGGGCTGTGACGCTGGGGCTTCCTGCGCCAGTGCTAAACATGCTCAATACACTCAACACCTCATAATCGACCGGGGAGTCACATGCGTACTGTTTATTGTCGACGTTATCAAGAAGACCTAGAGGGGCTGGACCGTCCACCTCTACCGGGCGCTAAAGGCCAAGCTATCTTTGAGTCCGTATCAAAGCGAGCATGGAGTGACTGGCAGGCACTTCAGACGATGCTGATTAATGAAAAACATCTGAACATGATGGACCCCGAAGCGCGACAGTATTTATCAGCGCAGATGGAGCTATTTTTTGACGGTGCTGAGCACGACCATGCGGAAGGCTACGTTCCGCCTTCGCAAACTGAATAGTTAACGCAGCTAAAGAGATCTGGCGCCATGCGCAAACTAATCCCCTGGCTTGTTACCCTGATGACGTGCTTTTTAGTCACAGGCGCACTCGCTACAGTGAAATATCAGCAAATAACAGCTGCGATTGCTTATGGCGCCTCGTTCCCCGAGACCTATGAAGTTGTAAATGCCCAACAGCCTGGCGTGGTTTCCTACACGCCCGCCCGACGTCTAGGTGGCACCGTAAGGCGTCCCCAATTTAGCGAGATCACCACTGAAATAGGTGGGCGCATCGTAGCGTTGCCAGTCCCCGCAGGCTCCGTTGCCCAAAAGGGCGATGTGTTAGTCGAGCTATTTTCCGCCGATCTGACGGCGAGGCAAGACGCCCTGCGAGCTGAGCAGCGGCTCGTCACAATGCAGCTCAAGCGCAGCCGCGCATTGAAAGAACAGGCGCTGATTTCCCAGAGTGATATCGATATACAAGAGTCACAACTAAATGCGCTAGATGCGCAGATTTCAGCCATTGATGCGCAATTGACGCGTCTTACCATTCGAGCTCCGTTCGCGGGCCAAATGGGCATTTACACGCAAGTGGTCGGCGATATGCTTGATGCGGGCGAGGTTGTCGCGGCGTTTACAGGGCTTGGCAATGAGCGTTGGATTGATTTCAACGTGCCTCAAGGCCTGGCAGCCATAGCCGTAGGCGACACCATCAATCTGTTTGATCTCGACGGCGAAGCACTTGGAATGGCGACCATTACTGTCGTTTCTGACTCGATCAATGCCAATACCCGGACCTTTGCAGTTCGAGCCAGTGCTCAGGGGCTTGAACTTAAACATGGCGAGCTCGTTCAAGTTGAGGTGGCCAATGGTGCGACAGTGATCGCCTTCGAACTGCCGCCATCGGGCGTGCGCTGGGACACCGAGGGCCCGTATATATTTCAGCTCAACGAGTCCGAAGCAGGAGCGCAGCGCCCGTATCGCGCGCAAAGTCAGCGAATCACCTTGATCGATAAGACGGCTAGTCGTGCCTTGTTCATAGCAAATATTAATGAGCAATCCCTGTTTGCGACGACTGGCGCGTTCAAACTCAATGACGGTGTTTTGGCTCAGCTGGTCAACGGTACAAACGGATCATGACGGCTCACCAAGATCGACCGCGGTGGAATGACATTTTCGTGCAACGACCTGTCATCGCCGTCGTCGTGTCTTTGTTTCTTTTACTGGCGGGCCTCCGAGCGGCGATTGATATTCCCGTCTTGCAATTCCCGGTGATTAAAAGCTCATCGATACAAATTATCACGCCCTACCCGGGGGCTACTGCCGAATCAGTCCAGGGTTTTGTGACCGAGCCAATTGAGCGCGTAGCTAATGCCATTCCGGGTGTCGATTACGTGGAGTCAGCGACTACATCAGGCGAGAGCATTGTCACCGCTTGGTTGCAGTTGAATGAAGACAGTACTGATGCGCTCGCAGAGCTTTCTTCAGGCCTGAGTCAGATTCGACTGGAACTTCCCGAGGGTGCGGAGGACCCCTTTATCGAGGTCAGTCGCGCCGACAGTCCCTACGCGAGTTTTTATCTGGCGGTGCGCATCCCAGAGAACCGCCCCCTGGGGGAGGTGACCGATATCGTCCAACGAGATATCGTCCCCCAGCTAACGTCAGTGCCAAACGTGCAACGTGTTGAAAACAGCGGCGTTAAGCCCGCTATGCGAATCTGGCTCAATGCCTGGAAGATGGCTGCACTCGACGTAACAGCGCACGATGTCAGGGAGACGCTACAAAACAACAATGTCATCGGCGCCCTCGGGGCCAGTGAAAACGCGACACAGCGAATCACACTAAAAACAGACTCCACTGCACGAACCGCTGAAGACTTCCAAGCCATGATTATTCGCGCCCGGGACGGCGCCGAAATCAGACTCGGTGATGTCGCGCGCATAGAGCTCGGTTTAGAAGAAATGCAGCGCCGTAGCCGCTACGATCAGGACTTAGTCGTTTTTCTACCGATCTACGCTGCACCGGGCGCCAGTGAGATTGCCGTCGCAGACGCGCTGTATGACCGAATTGACGACATAAATCAGGTGCTTCCCGACGACTTAGAGCTGTTCATGGCATTCGATATTTCGAATTATATGCGTGACTCGTTGCGCGAGATCGTCATTACACTCGGTGAGACTATTTTACTGGTTGGATTTGTCGTGGTCGCCTTAATGGGGTCCTTTAGAACGGCTCTCGTCCCACTCATGACCATCCCCATTTCATTGCTTGGAGCCGTTGCCGCCATGTCGGTGATTGGCTTCTCATTCAACCTGCTCACCGTCTTAGCTATCGTCTTATCCGTGGGCTTGGTGGTGGACGATGCCATCGTCGTCGTGGAAAACGTCGCCAAGAATCTGAGGTCGGGCATGACACGCTACGAGGCAGCCCTATCAAGCTCGCGTCGTCTGCTGGGACCCATTGCCGCGATGACGGCAACACTTGCCGTGGTCTATGCACCCATTGGTTTCCTTTCTGGACTGTCCGGCGTGCTGTTTAGGGAGTTCGCGTTTGCCTTGGCGGTGGCCGTCTTGATTTCAGGCTTCGTCGCGATGACGCTCTCACCTATTTTGAGCGCATGGGTGTGTCCCAGTAAAGGTGATGAGTCAGCCGCCACACATTGGGTAAATCAACGCTTTGATGCAACAGCGGCCGCCTATGCACGTGTCGTCGACTTCTCTATTCAATGGCGTTACCAGCTCATCACTGCAGGTATTTTCTTCTCGCTGTTGTCGGCGCCTCTGTACATCTATTCACTCAAAGAGTTATCGCCCGTAGAGGATCAGAGCAGCTTGGGATTGGTAGTTGAGGCCGCGCCAGATGCGTCCTTAGAGGAGACATTGGACGGCTTTTACCAAGTCGTATCGACACTCGAGGATAAGCCAGAGCCGTCGTATATGTGGCAGGTTGTCACGCCAACGGGTGGCTTCGGCGGTCAGGAGTTTGTCACTCCCGATGAGCGAGAAAGGCCAGTCAAAGATATGGTCTTTGAGATTTACGAAAGCATTAAGCAGTCGTCTATCGTCTCTGCCATCCCCTTTGAGGAAGCTTCTTTACCGTCTGCCGGGCGTTTCGATGTCGAGGTCGTCATTACCTCATCGGATAGCAGTGAAAATATGCTCCGATATGCGCGCAGCATCGTTGAAGAGGCCCAAGCTGCCGGCAGATTTTTGTTCGTTGAGACAGATATCAAAATCGATCGTATGGAAGCACAGTTCGAGCTTGATAAGGAGCGATTGGCCGACTTGGGAATGAGTCTGGGTGATTTATCCGCGCAAATGTCGCTCATGGTGTCACCTGCCTACGTCACCCGGTTCGATGAGCGCGGTCGGTCGTATCGCGTTATCCCCATGCTCGAGAACGCGCAACGCGACTCGCCACAGGCCCTGTTGGATATCCCTGTCAGAGTACCAAATGGCGAGCTCGTGCCCTTTGGATCTCTTGTTAGCTTACAGCGATCCACTGAGCCGCGTGCACTGACGCGATTTCAGCAAAAAGACGGCTTCAAGATTTATGGGGCTATTTTACCCGGTACGACCAAAGATCAAGGATTGAGCCTTATCGAATCCATCGCTGAGCGGACGCTGCCCGATGGCTACGTACTGGACTATCTCGGCGAGTCGCGCGAACTGAGGAGCGAGGGCAGCACCATGACTGGCGTTCTCGGCATTGCCACAGTGCTGGTGTTCTTTGTCCTCGCGGTTCAGTTCAATAGCTTTCGTGACCCGCTCATCATTTTGCTCGGGTCGATTCCGCTCGCTCTGTTTGCAGCACTCACCATCACTTTTCTTAACTTCAGCACCATCAATATATTCTCGCAAGTAGGGCTGGTGACTCTGGTGGGGCTGGTGACCAAAAATGCGATCCTCATCGTGGATTTCGCCAACCAAGAGCGTGTGGCCGGTGTGGCGAAATTCGATGCTATTCGGCATGGCGCAGTAGCGCGATTACGTCCGGTTCTGATGACTACCGGTGCTACGGTATTGGGCCATTTCCCTCTCGTTTTGGTTACGGGGGCCGGAGCTGAGGCGCGTAATAGCATCGGTGCGGTGCTGGTCTTTGGAATGCTAATAGGCACCCTTTTCACGTTGATCATATTACCGGCGATCTACGCCGTTCTAGCCTCCAATCGAGATATGACGATGGATGCCGGGGTTTCGATATCAGACGCAGGCGCAGATAATCCACATGCATTGACCTAGTTTACTTGACGGCTAAAGGTCGCAACGGTTTAATACGCGCCCTCTCCGGAGTAACTTCTCTAGATATGCCCAGATAGCTCAGTTGGTAGAGCAGGGGATTGAAAATCCCCGTGTCGGCGGTTCGATTCCGTCTCTGGGCACCACCGCTTTGCGCACAATCCGCATAGTGTCACATCGGCCGGCCAGACCAGTCGGTTCGAGCTGACATCATCGACCAAATGGTTGAAAACGGATCGTTGCAAAAACTGCGATTGATGATGCGCAAAAACATTG
>CAJYAI010000011.1 GCA_913064725.1 uncultured Alteromonadaceae bacterium
TCTAAAGCCTCGGTAGCTGTTGGCAAACCAAGCTCGAGAAGATCACGGAGCAGAGCTCTGCCGAGTTTTAGACCAGACTCGATATCGAAAGAGTCATCTAGCGCCGGGTCATTTATCAGTCCTTTCCATCCCGTAGTGGTCCGAGGCTTTTCGAAGTAAACGCGCATGACAATATAGAGCGTATCTGCCAATTCATCTGCCAACGCTCTAAGTTTGGCTGCATACTCCAAAGCGGCAGTCCTATCGTGTATAGAGCACGGTCCGACTACGATCATGAGTCGATGATCTTTGCGATCAAGAATATCTCTTACAGTCTCACGTGATTCTCTAACGAAATGAAATGTATCTTCGCTGACATGCACACAAGATCGAAGTGCCTTTGGTGTCGTCAGCAACTCCTGAGACGCTACATTAGTGTTGTGAATGTTGGAATTGATCATGGTGAGTCAGTTGCGTTAACAAATAAGCCGCGAAGGATACTCTCATCGCCGAACGTAGTCATGACCATCACTCACAGTTTCTTTAATTTAATCAATCCGTGGCTTGCTGTATAAATCTAGTATGTCAATTTCTGCTATCTCCCCCTTTCCTGATGAGGTGTCCATACGTGAAGCGCTCGCCAAGGGCACGCTCATTCTTACTGCAACACAACGGCTCTCTAGGCACCTAACACAGACGATTGGGGTGCGGGACTTTAAGGTTGGAAGAGTCCCCACCATCCTCCCTGTGGATGCCTGGCTAGTTCAAACTTGGCGTTCCTTAAGCGAAACACACAAGATGCCACAGCGTCTGCTTTCAGCATCGGAACGAGACACACTGTGGCGGCAGGTGATAGAAAGTGAGGTCACTGAAAATGCTGGGTTCAGCCTCGTTCAACCGGAGACGGCAGTCCAACTAGCTGGGAGATGTCGCAGAGCAGTTAAGGATTATGTCGTACCCATGTCGTCTGATCGTGTGCGGTCATACTTTGAGTCGGAAGCAGATACCCGCTTCTTTCTTCAGTGGCTGACGAAGTTTGATATGCGACTCAAGGCAGAGGGGTGGGTTGTAGCGGAGGATTTAGCCGAAGACATTACCGCGCATAATCCAACGTGCAGCGAAGACAAGCAGCGCGACGTTTGGTTTCTCTCTGAGGAGCCACCTGTACCATCCCTCGAGAAGGTTCTGTTGGGCCAGTTTAAGCGAGTGCACTGGTTTCGTTCAGAAACGCTGACCTACCGACTGCCAACGCAGGCATTTGATTCTCGCGAGTCGGAGATACGTGGTGCGGCCCGATGGGGCAAAGAGCAACATGATGCAGGACTGGCAAGTGTCATCGTATTGTCTGACTACCAGCAGGATAGGGCTTTATTAGAGCATCACCTGCGCGCTGAATTTGGTGTTCAGGATCAAGTCTTTACAGATTTACCTGTCAATTTCAGTCGAGGAATTGAGCTGAGTAAGGTCCCCATGTTTAGAGACCTATTGCTGTTTTGCCGCCTCGTGGCACAACCGTTGACTCGACAAGAGGTCACTGCCCTCATTAGGTCTCCATTTTTCTTCGTGAATGACGATGATCGGGCCGTGCGAGGTCCTGTTTTATCACGACTGTATGCATCCAAACGTGGGTCATTTGGTCTTAGTCAGGTGATTACGGCGTTATCTCAGGTAGCGCCTGGTTCGCCCCTGGAGCGGGCATTGAGCAGGGCGCGCGCCGATAGATTGCATCACGTAAGGCTCTCAGCATCGGCATGGTGCGAACGACTCATTCCCTTACTGCAGGAAGCGAATTGGCCGTCAGCCTCGGGACTGGACTCGCTGGAATATCAGCAAGCTGATTTGATCGAGGCTGTGTTCGATGCCATCGAAATTAACCCGGTTGCTAAGGACGTCTTGTCGCTAGGTACATTCATAAGTGGGTTGAAAGTTGCGCTCGATTCTCAGCTATTTCAACCTAAGACTGACATATCTCAACTTCAAGTCATGTCTCTCGGAGATACGGTTGGCTTGAATTTTGAGACGGTTAGGGTTGTCGGTGCAAGCGCTGAGCGATTCCCACGGAAAGCGGCGGGGCTTCCTCTCATTCCCTGGCGAATTTGCCATGAGTTTGAAATGCACGAGGTGATGGGGGACTGCCAGCGATTGGTGTCCTCGAGACTACTGATGCAATTGGCATCACTTGGATCGGTTGTTCTGTCATATCACCGAATCGCAGACGGCGCACATAACCTCCCGAGCGAGTTTTGTGATGTGCCCAGTAATGGCGTCGAATCAATAGCTTATAAGTTGGTAGAGGTCGATTCTGTCATGTCGCCGTTTGCTGATGAGCGTGGTCTCGAAACACAAGTGCCCACTGAGCAGTTGGGGGGTGTATCGCTATTGGAAAAACAAGCAATGTGCCCACTGAAAGCGCACCTCAGCCACCGTCTCGACCTGAGGGCTCTCGAGTCTGAGACGCAGGGACTTAGTGCTGGTGAGAGAGGTGGTTTATTACACAAGGCACTGCAGTGCTTCTTCACTGGGATGGGGAGCAGTGAGTTGATTAATAACATCAGTGGGGGGGCGATGGCCGCTCTGGCTGAGGAGGCCGCAACAATGGCCTTACAATCCTTACACAGCACGGTACGTGATCGAGTCGGTTTGCCTTATCTCGAGGTTGAACACATGCGATTAGTGCGACTCCTCATAACGTGGATGGGTATCGAAAAGCAGCGCACGATTCCTTTTGTCATCGAATCGCTGGAGTCGACCTTTGATTGGACCTGTGGCGGACTCACGCTGTCCTTGACAGCTGATCGTGTTGATCAACTCCAGAATGGGCAGCAGGTCGTCATTGACTACAAGTCAGGAGGTAGTCACTCAGCCTCTGATTGGCACCAAAGTCCGCTGAAATCGCCTCAACTACCGTGTTATAGCCAACTTCTGAAGAATGTTGGAACAATTGGTATCGCTCGGGTGGGCGGTAGCGATCCAAACTACACACTTTTGGGAGGCGCCATTGGTCTCAGTGCGGCAGACACGCAAAGCGAAAAAGCAATGGCTACCGCGGGCGTCGCAGATTTATCCGAGCTAAAAGATCGTTGGGGGCAGGAACTCAGTGACCTGGTGAGAGGCTTTGTCGAGGGCGATGCGGTAGCAACCCCGTCAGCAAACGCCTGTCGGTATTGTGACTTTAAAATAATATGTCGCGCGCATCTTTCTGAGGCATCAGATGTTATTCAGGAGTCGGATGATGAGTGACTCCCAAATCCGAGCCGAGGTTCTCGATACGACCCGTAGTTTTTGCGTCGTCGCACCAGCGGGCTCGGGTAAGACGAGTCTACTAACGCAAAGAATTCTTGCGCTGTTAACAACTGTAGCGCGACCAGAAGAAGTCCTTGCTATAACGTTCACAAAAAAAGCTGCTTCTGAAATGCGCGCTCGAGTGATCGAGGCATTGGAGACGGCGGCCAGGGAGGAAGAGCCGACCTCAGAGCACCAAGTGATTACATATCGGCTTGCGCGCGCGGCTCTGACCCATGCAAGAAGACTGAACTGGAATTTGACTGCCGACAGCGTCAACGTGCGCACCATCGACGGCCTCTCTGCTTACCTCAATCGTGCGATGCCCATTCTCAGTGGCTTGGGCGGCGGTGCAACCGTCACTGACGATGTAGTCCCAATCTATCAGCAGGCAACAACCGATCTTTACCAACTCATAGGAGAGCCATCAGATCGGGGAGAGGCGCTTCGACAGTTATTACTGACAATGGATAACAACTGGCAACGGTGTTCAGAGCTATTGATCGAGTTATTGTCCCGTCGTGCAGATTGGCTCAACGAGTTAGGGCAGCACCGTAATCCTGAGGCGGCGAGTGAGCAGTTATCCGCCACTGTCCGCGCTGTTATTACCGAACGTCTGATTGATGCGCGTTCACAGATGGATATTGGCTGGTTATCCGAGCTAGAAAGCCAAGCACAAGCGGCCCTGCAAAGACTTCGGGAGTATGTTCGCACCGAGCTGGTAGATGGTGAAAAGGTGCAATTTCCGTCACAGTCGCTGTGTATAACCTCAGAGTCGTCGTCGCTCGAGAGCTGGCAGTGGCTTGCTCGTTGGGTCTTAACAAGCGAGAAAACGCCTCGTAAACGACTGGATAAGAATGGCGGCTTTCAAGCAAAGGTCGATCAAACGGCGAAGCAAGAAGTCTTAGCTTTGCTTGGGAAGTTGGAAGAGCATCCTCAGTGGGTGGGGATGTTGACGGAAATCACTGCTTTGCCGCGCATAGACAGTGATGAGAGCGAATGGCAAGGCGTATTACATCTCTCACGTGTATTACCGACCCTTGCGGCACAACTACTGACGGTATTCAAAGCTCGCGGCGTAGTTGATCACACGCATATTGCTATGGCAGCTGAACTCGCTCTGGGCGAGGAAGAAAACCCCACCGACCTGTCACTTCGCTTGGATTACCAGCTTTCCCACATCTTGGTTGATGAGTTTCAGGATACATCTCAGGGACAATTTAGGCTGATAGAAAAGCTTTGTCGTGGCTGGCTAGAACATAACTCTGCCAATTTGGAGCTACAGCGAACTCTTTTTGTTGTGGGCGACGCGATGCAAAGCATCTATGGCTTTAGGTATGCCGACGTTGGACTCTTTTTATCGGCCATGGACAAGGGTATCGCGGGAATTAGCTTAGTACCGCGCAGCTTGTCACGTAATTTTAGGTCTCATGCAGGTTTGATCGAGTGGGTAAATGACCACTTCAGCGCACTCGTTCCGGCACATGGAGACCCTCGATTAGGCGTGGTACCCATGACCCGCGCGGAGGCAACACAAGTTTGTCTAACCGATGAGTCGGTCCAAATCCACAATTTCCCAGACGACGCTGCATTGGAAGCAGAGTACGTATTCCAGCAGATCGCTTCTCTACTGACGGCCACAACCACTGCCAAGATCGCCGTCCTATCGCGAACACGGTCGGGTCTCGAACCAATAAGTCTTCTGCTCAAACAAAACGGAGTCGATATCGTAGGTGCTGATTTAACATCGTTTTCGCGACGGGCATCTGTCACTGATTTGGTATCACTCACCCGCTGGCTCGCCAACCCTGGAGACACGGTAGCGCTAGTAGCGCTTCTGCGCTCGCCGATGGTAGGCGTATCGCTGAGAGACCTGGGTATGCTAATGCCACTTTTAAAAGCCTACTCAATGACTTACATCTATAACCTCATAGATCAATGTGAGTTGGCTATCTCTCAAGATGGTCGAGAGCGGGTGTCCTTCCTGTTGTCAGCCCTCATTTGGGCGGATCGCAAGCGCGACAGACTGAATCTTGTTAGCTGGGTTGAGGAGACTTGGAAGCGCTTGGGCGGAGATCGATTGATTGCGGGGGACGAGTGGACTGACGTTACGGCCTTTTTCCATCTGCTCAGAGATCAGGAGATAGCAGGTAATGGCTTAGTCATAGAACCTCTGACTACGTGGCTCGAAAAGCGTCACGCGACAATCGAGTCAGCTGATGCGCGCGTTGAGCTGATGACACTTCACAAAAGCAAAGGACTCGAGTTCGATCATGTGTTTATTGTCGGTGCTGGGAAAGTCGGTCGTTCGAGTCAAAAGCCACTTCTTCGTTGGAATCGAGACCACGAAAGGGGACTGTTAATTGCAGCACGCCCTGACACTGAGACTAATGGATCGCTGTATAACTATCTCGGATTTGTCAATAAGAGCAAGGAAGAGCAGGAGCTGATAAGGCTTTACTATGTCGGCATTACGCGCGCTAAGACTTCCTGCACTTTGACTGCGACGCTATCGTCGGAGAACAGTTGGCCGCCCAAGGCATCGCAGGGATTCTGGTCCCGATTCTGCGGTGCTGCCAGTAGAGTCCATTACCATCCTAAGGACCAAGAGGAGACCACTGTTCCTCAGAGGCCCCTGGCAAAAGCTTACCGCCGAGTCGCCAAGGTGCCAGACCATGGCTTGAGTGGGGATGTTACTGAGTCGGTAGGAGCTGCGAAATTGCGGTTAAGCAATCTGAGCCAGCGCCGCTATGGTATTGCACTGCACAGGGGCTTAGAGCTGCTCTCACATTGTGATAACTTGCCTGCCGAATGCCCGCAGGAACTCATGGCAAGGCTTCGATTTCAACTCCTAGAGCTCTCGGCGCATACCATGTCAATCGAGGACGAGCTCGGTCGGCTTGAGGTCGATATAAATCGTGTATTAGCTGACTCAAATGGGCGCTGGCTCTTATCTTCTAAACATATCGATGCGCATGCCGAATTAGCGCTTTACCTACCGGCAGAGCGGCGACAGCTGATCATTGATCGTACGTTTGTTGACCCGATAACGCGTTGTCGCTGGGTCGTGGATTACAAGTCAAGTCAACCGGAGGAGGGGACGTCAATTGATCAGTTTGTTTGCGAGGAAGCAAGTAAATATCGTGAGCAGCTTGAGCATTATCGTTCTGCGATGATTGACTTTGATGGTCATCAAGATATCACCACAAGCCATACCAAAATTGCGCTGTATTTCCCCTCTATTAACGTCTTTCACGAGGTGCTCGGCTAATGTGAGAGTAAGCGCGACGGCCGGTTGCTTTGGAGTTTTACGGTGTAACTTCCCTATGAGCCAGTGTCTGGCAGTATCGCTGGGCAACGCGACTCTTTACCACTTTACAGGGGTTCAAAAGACGCGAGGGCGTCTTGTGTAACCGCGCGAGACGCTCTCTGCGTTTTTTGACGCGCAAGTTACATTGTCGAATGGCGGACAGTTAAGAAGCTCTGTCACTCACCTTGGTTCGCAAAGGTCCTTATCTAAACCGCGGTCGGCCTTCAATTAACCTTGATCTTTCCAGGCTCTGACGGCACCAAAAACCGCCGCTGCCGAGTTGCCCTCATATCGATCGGTCACTTTTAGTTGTTCGATGATTATTGGGGAGTCCCATCTCAAAAATGGATTGATGGCCCTCTCTCTGCCAATAGTAGAGGGCACGGTTGGTTTGTTCTCAGCTCTACTTTCGGTGCATGCCTCAAAGTGGTTTTTTAAATCTTCGTTTGTTGGCTCTACTTTGAGTGCAAAATTTAAATTCGCCAGAGTGTATTCATGTGTGCAGTAAACCTCCGTAGCGGCGGGCAATCGTCCCAGTTTTTCGAGCGAGGACTGCATCATCGAAAAAGTGCCTTCAAACACTCGCCCGCAACCACCCACAAACAGCGTATCACCGCAAAATAGCACCTCGGAGTCGCTGCAATAGTAAGCAATGTGATCGAGCGTATGTCCCGGGACTTCAAGAACTGAAAAGCGATATCCGAGGACCGAAACCAGTTTACCTTCGCTCATGGTTTCGTCGATTCCCTTTATTTTGGGATTATCGGGTCCAATCACACGACAGCCTGTTTCTCGCTTCAGCGTCTCGATGCCACCCGTGTGATCAAAATGGTGGTGCGTAATGATAATCGTATCGAGCACCAGTTTCCGTGCTTCCAGTTCAGCGATGACGGGGGCTGCGTCACCGGGATCGACAACTGCAGCTTTACCCTCAGTGCTAATCATCCAAATATAGTTATCAGCGAAGGCGGCGATGGGCTTGATATTCATAAGGCGTCTCTGTGAAGGGGTATTTGCACTTAGCGTGAGAAACGATACTCTTGATGCATGGGAAATCAAGTTAGAAAGCGTGGCCACTCCTCGACACGTAAACACCTCAATGCGTGGTATCAAAATACGCCAGTGGGTCGTCGGTTGAGGCAACAGGTTGTGGACGAGCTCGACACGCAATTGGAATGTCTATTTGGCTATCACACCCTATTTTTGGGCGTTCCACCGGAGATGTCGGTTAAAGAGGTGTCTCACTCACAAACAAAATTAGTTGCCAGTCTCGAAGGTGTTCACGTTGAGGGTGCTCAGAGCGTTGCCTGCAGCGACGAGTGGTTGCCTTTCGGAACGGAGTCCATCGATACGGTCGTTGTTTTCCACGGGCTAGAAACTGCATCGGAGCCTCACCAGGTGTTGAGAGAGATACATCGGATTCTTGTTCCCAATGGCAATCTGATTATCGTCGGTTTCAATCCGGAGAGTATTTTCGGGCTAGGGTGGCTTCTTGGTCGGTTTATCTATCCGGCTAAGTGGCGCGGCTTACAATTAGAGCGCATACCAAAATTGATGGATTGGTTGTCACTGCTGAATTTTCAGGTTGATCGGCCAAAGCACAAATTAGTCGTAAGACCCATTGGCCGAGGTGCGTTGTTCCGTTCTATGGCTCGCCTCGACGACTGGCTTATCGACCATGGCGTGCCCATGGGTGGCGCCTACGTTGTGCACGCCAAGAAGCAGGTGGGTGCGGGTATCAAGGGCTTACAGCGTCGCCGTTCGCGACCCAGGCTCGTGGGTATGCCTGTTTCGCGCCCCGCGGTAGGTGCTGAAACGCATCGGCGCAAGAGTCTTGGCCCCACTAATGAAAACGGTTGAGGTTTTTACCGACGGTGGCTGTCGCGGTAATCCGGGGCCGGGGGGCTGGGGCGCTGTTTTATTATTTGGTGAGCATGAAAGAGAGCTTAAGGGCAGCGAAGATGCGACGACCAATAATCGAATGGAACTACTAGCGGCTATCAGTGCCCTCGAGGCATTGAGCGAGTCCTGCCGGGTAGTGCTTACCACCGACTCGACCTATGTCAAAGACGGCATCACAAAATGGATTCGCAACTGGAAGGCCAATGGTTGGCGGACAGCTGCTAAAAAGCCGGTAAAGAACCAAGATTTGTGGCAAAAGCTTGATGCTGAATGCGCTCGTCATCAGGTTGAGTGGTGCTGGGTCAAGGGACATGCGGGACATCCGGGCAATGAGAGAGCAGATAGCTTGGCTAATACTGCGATGGATGAGTTAGAGAGGGGTTAGCGTGCGTCAAGTCGTTTTGGATACCGAAACAACGGGTCTCGAGGTCAGTCAAGGTCATAGAATTATCGAAATTGGTTGCGTTGAAATTATCGACCGAAAACTGACGGGCCGGCATTACCATCAGTACATTAATCCCCAGCGCGGCATCGATCAGGGCGCGCTGGAAGTTCACGGTATAACGGAGGATTTTCTCGCCGATAAGCCTCTTTTTACCAAAGTTGTTGACGAATTTATGGCGTTTATTCGTGGCGCTGATCTCGTCATACACAATGCGCCGTTCGATGTTGGCTTTATTAATTCAGAACTCAAGCTGGCAGACGCCGCGGCACAGCCACTGAGTCACCACTGCAGCGTTACCGACAGTCTGCAACTCGCCAGGACTAAACATCCGGGACAGCGCAATAGTCTGGACGCGCTTTGTCAGCGCTATGCTGTAGATAATAGTAATCGAACGTTGCACGGTGCACTGCTCGATGCGGAAATTTTGGCTGATGTCTACCTGCTTATGACAGGCGGTCAGACTCACCTTGGCCTCTCTGCTGAAGATCAGGCTGGAAGCGGATCAGAAAAACGAAGCACGATCCGCAGATTGCCTGCGTCACGACCTGCGCTAAAGGTCATACCTGCATCTACCGACGAAATGTCAAAGCACGAGGCTCGCCTAGACGTATTAGCAAATACATCGGAAAGTGGCGTTGTGTGGCGTCGATAGAGCCGCACAACGCCTTCTGTCCTATAACGTATAGATTACAGCCACGAGACCCACTGCTGTGAGGACAACGGTATATGGGAATGCCATCACGACCATACGTCCGTATGACAATCGGATTAGCGGCGCGAGTGCTGACGTCAATAGGAATAAAAAGGCAGCCTGTCCATTCGGTGTGGCTACTGAGGGCAGATTCGTGCCAGTGTTGATCGCCACGGCCAGTTGATCAAACTCCGCGCGAGTAATGACGCCGTTGTCGAGCGCGGTCTTAACTTCAGAGATATAGACCGTCGCCACAAAGACGTTATCCGAGATCATCGATAAAACCCCGTTAGCCAAAAAGAACATGGCAGGTCTAATACTACTGTCCATGGCTAGGACTGCATTTATCACCGGTGAGAACAAGTGTTGCTCATGGATGACGGCTACAATCGCAAAAAATACAACGAGTAAGGCTGTAAAAGGCAGAGCCTCCTCAAACGCATGACCTAACTTGTGCTCTTCAACAATCCCATTAAATGCCGTCAGCAATACAATTATCATAAGGCCTATTAGACCGACCGCAGCGAGGTGTAACGCTAAGCCAATGACTAGCACCACCGCGACTAGCGCTTGTATGACGAGTCGCGCGTTTGAGGCCGGCGTAGCTTTCGCATTTTCTTGCACTTGAAACTCTTCAAGCACGGTTCTTACTTTGGGAGGTAGCAGCGTACCGTAGCCAAATAGGCCTGTTTGCTCCAAGAACAAGCACGTCAAGAGACCGGCGGCGAGCACTGGCATGGTTATTGGTGCCATTAACAAAAAGAACTCAACAAAGTCCCAACCCGCCACTGTAGCGATGAGCAGGTTTTGGGGTTCACCCACGAGTGTACACACGCCACCGAGCGCAGTTCCCACAGCACCATGCATCAGTAGGCTGCGTAAGAATGCTCTGAACTGCTCAAGATCTGCTTCGTTCTCGGCCTTAATAGCATCATCAGTCGTGTGATCATGTTGGCTATCATCAAAGACAGTACCTGATGCCACTTTGTGGTAAACCGTAAAGAACCCGACACCCACGCTGATCAGTACCGCAGTGACGGTCAGCGCATCAAGAAACGCGGAGAGCACCGCAGCGACAAGCGAGAACAATAGCGAAAGTAACTTTTTGGAGCGTACGCGGAGCAAAATTTTTGTGAAGATATAGAGCAGCAACTCCTTCATAAAGTAGATACCCGCGACCATAAACATCAGCAGCAAGATAACCTCAAAGTTCGCTTCCGCTTCGTGAAATACTGTCTCAGGCTTGGCTAAACCAATCGCAATTGCCTCGATGGCGAGCAGGCCACCCGGTTGCAGGGGATAGCACTGTAGTGCGAGGGCCAAGGTGAAGATGAATTCCGCGATCAATACCCAACCAGTAACAAATGGACCCGCTACATACAGCAAGATGGGGTTAATGATTAAAAACGCGATGATTGTTTTCTTGTACCAGTCGGGGGAGGCCCCAAGAAAGTTGTGCCAATAGGGGTTGGCTACGGCGGTGTTCATGCGGCGGTATCCTTATGAAATATTTTTAGAGCTTACACCTGTGCAGTCTACACGTATCTGGGCGAGGAGCAGACCACCAAACAGCGACCTAGGTTATACGAACGAGAGCGTTAATGAAAAGGCACCTGTCTGCTTCTTGTTCACTAGTTCTCAGATTGCTTGAGTGCAGGTCGTTGGCAACCTAGTATGACCACGCAAGGTCGACTGTCTGGATGGAACCGTTATGCTGAATTTTTCGCGCCCAAATGTAGCTGCACAAGCTGAAGATACTGTGTGGGCGTTTCATGGAAGACAACTCATTAGTGAATTGATGGGCCAGCCAGGTGCCCCCATACCATTAGGACAGCTGAAAACAGATTTCCCAGTGGTCCGCGATATAACGCCGGTCGGTTATCTCAATGATCGCGCTGTTTATGCCTGTGCAGTCGAGTCTGACGATCTCGACGTTATGAAATACACGAGCACCAATTTATTTGGTCTTTTGGGGCGTCTGCCGCAAGAGGAGTTTGACGTGATCGGCAGGGCGCATCAGTTGCTCAACTGGGAGCGTGAACATCGCCATTGTGGCCGATGCGGCAACGAGACCCATTTGTCTGATAAAGGACAAAGCCGACTTTGTCAGCAATGCAATCTGAGTGTTTATCCGAGGCTATCACCTTGCGTTATTGTTCTCGTAACACGAGATGACGAGTGTCTACTTGCGGCTGGGGTTGGATCTAATCGTCGTTTCTACAGCTGCCTGGCTGGATTTGTAGAGCCGGGCGAGACCTGTGAGCAGGCGGTAATCCGTGAGGTAATGGAGGAGGTTGGTATTGTTGTGGATGACATTCAGTATCAGGGTTCTCAGCCGTGGCCGTTTCCCGGGCAGCTTATGTTGGGGTTCACTGCCAAGTGGGTGTCAGGCGAAATCTGCGTTGACCCTGAGGAAATTGATGACGCGGTCTGGTGTTCAGGTGATACTTTACCGCCGACTCCGCCATCATTTTCGATCGCGGGTCAGTTGATAAACGCGTTTCTATCCACACAACGATCACTCTAAAAAGGATGTCTCTTGGATTTTTTGTATGAATTAGGGCTGTTTGCGGCCCAAACCGCACTCATCGTGCTTGCGATTATCGCCGTTGTTCTCACGGCAGTGATGAGCAGTACACACAGAGGCAGAGGGTCCGACGAAGGGTATATTGAAGTACGCTCCATCAATGATCGGTTTGATTCTTACGCTAATGCCATTCGGGAGTTATCCGACACCGAACACATGGCTAAGGCGAGGGCGAAACTCGATAAGAAGGCGGAAAAAGCAAAAACGAAATCTGATAAAGCGCGAATAAAAGCTGCCTCGAAGCAAGCTACAGAGCCGTCAGCACTAGAAAGCGATAGACCGCGAACGTTTGTGTTGAATTTTGATGGTGACATGATGGCATCACAGGTCGACGCGCTGAGAGAGGAAATCTCAGCGGTACTACCTAATGTCCAAGAGGGTGACGAAGTTGTGTTGCGGCTTGAGAGCCCCGGCGGGGTGGTTCACGGTTATGGCCTGGCTGCGAGTCAATTAAGTAGGATTAAAGCGGCAGGCGTCACATTGATTATCGCGATCGATAAGGTCGCTGCAAGCGGTGGTTACATGATGGCCTGTGTGGGTGACCGAATCATTGCCGCGCCTTTCGCCGTCATTGGTTCGATTGGTGTTGTCGCCCAGATGCCCAACTTCCATCGTTTATTGAAGAAAAACGATGTCGATATCGAGCAATTTACGGCGGGCGAGTATAAGCGAACCATAACAATGTTTGCCGAGAATACGGATAAAGGACGACGGAAATTTGAATCCGAACTGGAAGACACGCATGATCTATTCAAACGCTTTGTCGGTGATAACCGACAAACCGTTGATATTGACAAGGTTTCTACGGGTGAGGTGTGGTACGGCAAGCAGGCAATAGACGTTGGTCTAATTGATGCGATTTCCACCTCTGATGCTTACTTGCAAGAGTCAGCAGCCGACCGAGATTTAATAGAGGTGCGGTATCGACAAAAGCAGAAATTAGCAGAGAAGCTCGGCGTAGCGATGGAGTCATCCATCGATCGGATGGTCATGCGAGCCTGGAAACGATTGAGCGATACACGTTTCCTGTAGCTCCTATTTTGGTCTGGTCTAGTGATAGGGTCTAGAGATAGGGTTTTGAGATGAAGTCTAGATATAGACGCTAAGGCGCGAGGTGATCACCTCAGAACGCCACAACAATGACAACGTGATTATGATTTTTGCGTCAACAGCGTCGTTGGATCGTTATTTAGCGCGTTGATTGGCAGCGTCAGGAAAGGGCGCTTGGATGTCGGGTGGAGCGGCAAGGCGCCGGCTCGAATGTTAACCTGCATGGCAGGTAACATGAGGCGGGGCGTGGCTAACTCCGCATCTCGTGAGTTCCGCATTTGGACAAAGCTCTCCAGCGTCACATTTTGATTGACGTGTATGTTGCGTTCTCGTTGATCTAAAATTGTCGTTTCAAATCTGATTTCTCGGTCATCGGGTTGATAGTCATGGCATACAAAAACGCGGGTCTCGTCCGGGAGCGTCAATAACCGCTTTATCGAACGATACAACGCCGATGCGTCACCGCCTGGAAAATCGCAGCGCGCCGTCCCCGAATCGGGCATGAACAACGTGTCACCGCAAAATACTGCATCACCAATAACGTATGCCATGCACGCAGGTGTGTGTCCCGGCACGTGCAATGCCAGCAAAGTTGATGCGCCGAATGGCAATGTTTGCCCATCGGTCACCAAAATGTCGAACTGGGCTCCATCCGCAGGAAAATCGGATTCTTCAGAGTACAGTGTGGCGAATACTGGCTGTACCTTCGTGATGTCAGCACCAATGACAATGTCGCCACCTAGGACATTTCGCAGATAAAAGGCGGCGCTAAGGTGGTCGGCATGGGCGTGGGTTTCCAAAATGTAGCGACAGACCAGACCGCGGGAGGTTATGTAGTCGACAATTGAATCCGCGTTTTGCGTTGTAATTGTGGCAGATGCCTCATCGATGTCTAAGACAGGGTCAATAATGACGCATTGGTTACAATTGTCGGCGTGGGCAACGTAAGTGAGCGTTGAGGTCTGTGTATCGAAGAACGCTTTTACGTGCGGTGTGCGCTGGTTAGTAATGGTTCGGTGCATAAGATCGTGTCTAATCATCGAGAAGGGGCAGTTTATAGCGCCAAGCCTTTGAGTGCCACAATTGCGTATAATGTATATTATGTTAAATTGTAAGTTTTCCTCCATCACGTAGCGTCTAAACCCGCGTCGCTGTCGTACCTGTGATATGTGAACTTTTGCGCTACCCTGTCGCGCTACCGGCGTTTTAGTTAACAGCGCGCCACAACATTGAAGAGACGTTAATACATGAAGCAACGCTTTTTTTTAGGGCTCATCTCGCTCACAGCTTTCCTAAGTTCATGGGAGCTTGCCGCAAACGCTGGCGAAATGGCACCAACAACCCAGCAAACCTGGACTCTGCGGGCTTTGATATCGGAGCTTGAGGAAAACCACTTTGCTGACAAACGCTATAACGATGCCATGTCTGCGTCTCATTTAGAGACTTACCTTGAGCGCTTGGATCCGTCCCGTGTCTATTTCACGCAAAGCGATATCGCCGGGTTTATGCGCTACGAAGATCGGTTAGATGATCTTGGGCGACAAGGTGAGCTCTCCCCTCTTTACGAAATCTTCAATCTGTACGCAAAATTAGCTACGGAACGTTTGGACACGATCATTGGTGATATGGATCCGATGGTTAGTGGATTTGACTTTGAGCGAGAGGAATTCATTGAGGCTGATCCGCGTGACAGGGCTTGGGCGGCCAGCCGCGATGAGCTTGACGAGCGTTGGCGCAAGCGTATTAAAAATCAGGTTCTCGGGCTTCGGCTCGCAGAAAAAGAGGATGCTGAGATTGCACCGACGCTTGTGAAACGTTACGAAAACCAGAAGATGCGGCTTGAACAATACAATGAGCAAGACGTATTCGCCGTCTACGCTAACGCGCTCACGTCACAATTTGATCCGCATACAAGCTACTTTTCGCCACGTCGCGCGGAAAATTTCGATATTGACATGCGCTTGAGCCTAGAAGGTATTGGTGCGGTCCTCCAAAATGAAGATGAGTTTGTGAAGGTGGTGCGCGTCGTGCCGGCCGGACCCGCAGACCAACAGAGCGACTTGAAAGCGGCAGAATTAATTGTGGCGGTCGGTCAGGGTGATTCTGGCCCAATGACCGACGTCATTGGATGGCGGCTGGACGACGTCGTTGATCTGGTGAGGGGCAAAAAGGGAACCTTGGTCAGACTTGATGTAATACCCACAGCTGGGCGAGCCGATGAGGTGCGACGTCTGACTATCACTCGTAATGAGGTCAAGCTGGAGGAGCAAGCCGCTCAATCAAAAATTATAGAAATCAACGACATAGAAGGCACTCCTAGAAAAATAGGCGTTATTGATGTGCCTGCTTTTTATTTGGATTTTGACGCCTATCGCAAGGGTGATCCCGACTACCGGTCTACCACACGCGATGTTAAGAACCTGTTAGCTGATCTCAGCGCAGCTGACATAGACGGGTTAGTTGTCGATCTACGAGGTAATGGGGGCGGTTCTTTGAGAGAAGCAAACGAACTGACGGGGTTGTTTATCGAATATGGCCCAACGGTTCAGATACGCGGCACCGGTAGTCGGATCTGGCGGGACGGTAAGCGACGCCGTGGCCCCTATTACGACGGCCCCATGGCGGTAATGATCGACCGATTGAGTGCGTCGGCTTCTGAAATTTTTGCGGGAGCCTTACAGGATTATGGTCGTGCCATTGTTGTCGGTGACCGTAGCTTTGGTAAAGGAACGGTGCAGACGTTGCTCGATCTTCCTGAGGGTCAGTTAAAGATTACGGAAAGCAAATTCTACCGTGTCTCGGGCGACAGTACGCAGCATCGCGGTGTTCTTCCCGACATCAGCTACCCTTCGATCCTTCAACACGATGAGATTGGGGAGAGCTCGCTAGATGAGGCCTTAGATTGGGATCGCATCGCGCCCGTTCGACATAAAAACTATGCCGTTGTAGATGCGATTTTGCCGACATTAGTGGAAAAGCACTCAGAAAGAGCGAATAGCGATCCCGACTTTCAATATATTTGGAGTCAGAAGGCGCTGGCCGAGGAGATAAGTGGCAGCGACCTACTTCCGTTAAATGAAGCCCAGCGAGTTGCGCAACGTGAGACACAAGAGGCGCAGTATCTATTGATTGAGAATGCGCGACGGGTAGCGAAGGGACTCGAACCCATTGGCTCGCTTGACGATCTCTATGGCGGGGACAATGAAGACGGCGAAACGCTAGAGGCCACATCAAGTAGCTCGGAGCCGTCTATTGAGACCGTTACAACGCAGGATCCGGACGAGGAGGAAGACGCCCTAATTGTCGAGACCGCGCGAATACTAACGGACGCCATTAATTTGAGCGGCCGTATTATGGCCCGCGCCGATTCTCGATAGGAACTATAGCAGCCGGTGCTTTATATCGAATTTATAGTATCCGATCCAAAATAAGGGATAAGTGCGGGCGGTAGCCTAACCGAGCCGTCACCTTGTTGCCCGTTCTCAATAATGGCCACCAATGTTCTCCCAACCGCGAGCCCTGACCCGTTTAATGTATGCAGTAGCTCCGGTTTTCCAGTTTCTGGATTTCGCCAACGCGCTTGCATGCGGCGAGCCTGATAGTCCCTGAAATTAGAGCAGCTCGATATTTCTCGATAAGCCGTTTGCCCCGGCAACCAAACCTCTAGGTCATAGGTCATAGCTGCACTGAAGCCCAAGTCACCACCGCATAATCTTACCTTGCGGTACGGGAGCTCCAAAGCGCGTAAGATGGCTTCTGCGTGTGAAGTCAGTGTCTCCAATGCCGCTGACGACTCATGGGGTCTGACAGCCGTTACCAGCTCCACTTTTTCGAACTGGTGTTGACGAATCAAACCTCGTGTATCTCGCCCGTAACTACCCGCTTCACTCCTGAAGCAGGGAGTATGTGCAGTAAATTTCAAGCCATTCTCGCCGAGCTCGGCATCCTCTATGATCCGATCCCTCAGCATGTTGGTCACTGGCACTTCCGCAGTCGGAATGAGGTAATAGCCCTCCTCACCCGCAAGCTTGAACGAATCTTCGGCAAATTTAGGAAGCTGACCCGTTCCGTATAAGGAAGCACTGTTGACAATAAACGGTACATAAACCTCAGTATAGCCATGCTCGATGGTGTGTTTATCGAGCATAAATTGAGTCAATGCACGCTGCAGACGCGCTAAAGGCCCCTTCATTACACTGAATCGACTGCCTGTTATTTTTCCCGCAAGCTCAAAGTCCAGCTGACCCAGTGCCTCGCCAATATCGGCATGATCTTTTACTTCAAAGGTCATGGTGCGTGGCTCACCCCAGACAGCGACCTCTTCATTACTGTTTTCATCGGTACCGAAGGGCACCTCGTGATCAGGTAGGTTTGGGATGCTCATTAAGAGCTCATCAAGTGCGGCCTGAATCGATCGTGCCTCTTCAACTGCCTGATCGAGCTCTGTTGATAATCGACCGAGTGTTTCATCGACCTCGGCCTTTGCCTCATCGACACTTTTGCCCTGTGCGATTAGCGAACCTATTAGCTTGGAGGCTTTTTTTCGCTCAGCCAGGAGCTGCTGCGACGCCATGTCAGCCGCTTTGCGACGCGAGTCAAGTTCCTGAAACTCTTCCACTGGAAAGGTAAAACCTTTTTTTTGAAGCGCTTCAACTACGGTATTGAGGTCCTTTCTGACCTGTTTGATATCGAGCATTGTGTTAACGGTGACGCCTGATTGGGGGACGTAGTTTAACGCTAAACACGACGTTAATCGAAGTAACTTCGCGCATACTCGACGCCAACTGCACAGGCAGCGAGGCACAAGAGCAGCGACAGCGTGACGTATAAAACGGCGCGTAGGGTAAGGCCCTGCTGTATGTCAGTAATAACTTCGAGCGAAAAAGCAGAAAACGTTGTAAACGCCCCGAAAAAGCCGACTGACAGACCGAGGCGCAGAGGGTCGGGAAACTGCAAACGTTCAGCGGCGATGAACATAAATCCGATGAGCAGCGAGCCGATCACATTGACGCCTAATGTCGCGAGGTGGATGTGTGCATAACCGCTCGCTGACACCAAAAGTCCGATACCAAAACGAGATAACGCCCCTAACGCGCCGCCCAGTGCGATTGCGATCCAACTCATTGACGGTCTGAGGACGACATTCGATCTGACTCGTCATAGAAGTCCGCACCATCGGGTACCGTCAGCACGAACTCGGTGCTGGAAGGTACGATCGCCGTATCAATCGTTAGATCGAAAATACTCTCTTGGCCGAGCGCATCCACTGCTGTAACGCGAATTATCTGAGTTGATATTTGCTCGACGGACAAGCTGTCCAAGCCAACCTCAGGTATCACATCGCTGTGTGCTAAACGCTTTTTATCTCGGTTAAGGGCTCCATCCCAAATGGCGGTCAAGGGCAAGGTGCTGGCGTCAGGGGCATCTCTTAAGATGACGACGTCTAAATCCTTGTCCCATTGCCAAAAGCCTAACTCATTGAGAATAAATAACTGGTGGTCCGGGGAGTTGATCTCCCATCGGTATCGCCCTGCCCTCGTAGCGCTAAACTTACCCGTGCTTGTGTAGGCGATTGATCCATTGATGTCTCTAACGGTCTGCCTGAAACCGCCGCTCACCGCAGACTTATCAGCAAGTGGCCATTTGTCATCGGTGGCTAGCGCTGAGAGGCAGCAAATACTCACACTTACAACGATTAGCCTTCGGAAGAACCTCATCCTCACTAATCGGCCCCTGGTGGAGGTGGCGCGAGCACCTCACGCTGTCCGTTTGTACCCATAGAAGACACAACGCCCGTGGCTTCCATCGTTTCAATCAGGCGGGCCGCTCGGTTATAGCCAATGCGTAACTTGCGCTGTACGGATGATATGGATGCTCTGCGGCTAGTGCATACGTAGTGAACGGCCTCATCATAGAGGGCATCGCTCTCCGGATCATCGTCAGCGCTCGAGGCTGATTGAAGCTCCTGGGCCGTTACCGGCGTCTGTCCGCCCTCATCTAAGAGTCCCTCAATAAATTCGGGGCTACCCCGTCGACGCCAATCAGCAACCACCCTGTGAACCTCGTCATCTGAGCAAAATGCCCCATGAACGCGTGTCGGAGTGCTCGATCCGGAGGGAAGATAGAGCATGTCGCCATACCCTAATAGTTGCTCGGCACCGCCTTGATCTAAAATGGTCCGAGAATCGATTTTTGACGAGACTGAAAACGCCATTCGGGTTGGTATATTGGCCTTAATGAGACCGGTAATGACGTCAACTGAAGGCCGCTGCGTAGCGAGCACCAAATGGATGCCTGCTGCCCGAGCCTTTTGTGCTATGCGAGCGATGAGTTCCTCGACCTTTTTACCCACAATCATCATCATATCGGCAAACTCATCGATTACGACGACGATACTAGGTAGTGTTGTCAGCGCTGGAGCCGACTGTTCTTCTCCCGTGAGTTCGAGCACCGGGTCTGGAATCCACAGAGGGTCATCGATTGGGCTTCCACTTCGCTGCGCATCGTTCACTTTACGGTTGTAGCCCGCTAAATTTCGAACGCCAAGCAGTGACATCAACTTATATCGGCGCTCCATCTCAGCGACACACCACCGCAGACCGTTTGCAGCGTCTTTCATATCTGTGATGACCGGTGTCAGGAGATGCGGAATACCGTCATATACGGATAACTCGAGCATTTTCGGGTCGACCAAAATTAGCCTTAATTCATCAGGTGTGGCCTTGTACAGGAGGCTCACCAACATACAGTTAACGCCCACGGATTTACCTGACCCGGTGGTGCCCGCCACCAAGACATGTGGCATTTTACTTAAGTCAGCAACGACCGGACTACCTGAAATATCGTGCCCCAATGCTAGGGTTAGTGGTGATTTCGCTTCTTCAAATGTACTGGAGCTCAACACATCACGGAAGTTTACGGTCTGGCGATCCGCGTTTGGAATCTCAATTCCTACGACACTCTTACCCTGAATGACCTCGACTACGCGGACTGAGTTAACCGCGAGGGAGCGTGCTAGGTCCTTCGATAAATTAGAGATTCGGCTCACCTTAACGCCCGCGGCCGGCTGGATTTCAAAGCGTGTTACAACTGGGCCTGGATAGACAGACACCACTTCTGCAGTGATATTAAAATCTGCAAGTTTGAGTTCAAGAAGACGCGACAATGACTCCAGCTCGGAGTTGGAATAGCCTCTCGGGCCACTACTGGTCGGCGGATCCAATAAATCCAGCGGTGGCATCGGCATCAGATCCCCCAATTCAAATAGCGGTTGCTGCTTTTCTCTCTCAGCTTTCCTACCTGGCGCCTCCAGTAAAGATGGTGGCTTTATTTTGGGGGGAGTCCGGTGTTTCTCTTTTTGAACGTGAGCCGCTATCTGAACACTGCGCTTGTTTTTTTCTTTTCGCAGCTTGCGTCGATCTTTGAAGTCATCCCACCTAGCTCGACAATATGCGCCACTGGTCCGCATGGCTCTGCCGATGGCATCTGCAATTTTGAGCCAGTCGATATCAAAAGCGAGTGTGCCGCCCAGTACGGCGCAAAAGCCGAGTAGCAGTCTGGCCCCAAGATCAGAAAAAGCCGCCGTGAACCACAATGCGACCGCAGTTCCAACGATTCCCCCCGATCCCTGAGGTAACGTGTCACTCACCGGCAGCACGATGCTCGCTAGTCCGGCACCCGCACAAAGAAAGGCTACCCAGCCAAAAAATGCGATACTACGGTCGGTTCTTGTTTGTGTTTTTTTGGTCGTAGGCCTTATCTGCCGGTAAGCAAAAAAAAGCAACGCTAATGGGATGGCGTGGGCGAAAATGCCTGCGATTGAGAACGTAACGTCGGCAAAAAAGGCTCCGACGATCCCCCCTTGGTTTAACGGCTCGCCTGCACCTCCGCTTGAGCTCCAGCCCGGATCTGCTAGATCAAATGTACTTAGGCTGAGCAATGCAAACGCGCCAGCAGCAACACCAGAGAAAAAACCAATCGTGGCGAAAGCGCCAGTCTGTCGAGACACGGATTCGTCGCCCGCTATCTTCGGCGATACGTTTTTAGTCGACACCGTGATTTCCTCTCACCGCATTTTTCAAAATACTATCACAAATAAAAAAGTAGATCCTATAAATAATAGCTATTTTTCAGTAACTTAGGGTGTTTTCAGCATCTTAAGTCGTGATTGCCGTTTCGAAAAACACATGAATGCGATAACCTCCCCGCCTCTTTCGATATTACATGGAAAATCTGCGAACATGAGTACGCCTCTGCATCACCAATTAATTATTCTGGGATCAGGCCCGGCTGGGTATACGGCTGCTGTTTATGCTGCCCGTGCCAACCTCACGCCGGTTGTTATTACCGGAATGCAACAAGGGGGGCAGCTGACGACAACGACCGAAGTAGAGAATTGGCCTGGCGGTCCCGAGGGTTTGCAGGGACCGGCTCTAATGGAGCAGATGCAGGCGCACGTCGAACGGTATGAGGCGTCGATCATATTTGATCACATTGACGCTGTCGATTTATCACAACGTCCGTTTAGTCTTCAGGGGTCGGGCAACTACACCTGTGACGCGTTGATTATTGCGACAGGTGCCTCGGCTCAGTATCTAGGTCTTCCCAGTGAATCGGCTTTTATGGGCAAAGGGGTTAGCGCTTGCGCAACCTGTGATGGTTTCTTTTATCGCAACAAGGAAGTGGTTGTTGTCGGAGGCGGCAATACGGCCGTGGAAGAAGCACTCTACCTATCTAATCTGTGCAGTAAGGTCCATTTAGTGCACCGACGGGACTCTTTACGTGCCGAGAAAGTGCTTCAGGATCGTTTGTTTGCGCGCGCTAAGGAGGGACGGATCACGTTGAATTGGCATCGTCAGTTAGATGAAGTTCTCGGAGACAGCTCTGGTGTGACAGGGGTCCGCCTTTTGTCAACGAAGGAAGATGCACCTTTAGACATCGCCGTGGATGGTGTTTTTATCGCCATTGGCCATAAGCCAAATACGGATATTTTTGCAGGCCAACTCGATATGACTGACGGCTATATCAACACTACCTCAGGGCTGCATGGCAACGTTACTGGCACGTCGATTGAAGGAGTATTTGCTGCGGGTGATGTGTCTGATCACATTTATCGTCAAGCTATTACTTCCGCTGGATTTGGCTGTATGGCCGCGCTGGATGCTGAAAAGTTTCTGGATGCACAGTAAAAGACGAGCGTAACGGCTGGAATGGACCCTTTTCCGCCGACTAACTCTGCACTTTCTGATCCTAACGGACTGTTAGCCGTCGGTGGAGACTTAACACCAAGTCGGCTGCTAGAGGCCTATCGGCGCGGTATTTTCCCTTGGTATGAAGCGGGCGAACCGATCTTGTGGTGGACGCCCTCCCCCCGTGCAGTTCTATTTCCCGACGACTTTCATGAGTCACGGTCCTTTAAAAAATTTCTCAAAACCTGTTGTTGGACGGTGGAGTTTGATCGACAGTTTGAACATGTTGTGGAAGCGTGCGCACAACCCGCCAAAGGTAGATTAGACACCTGGATTAGTGACGAGATGAAGCGAGCCTACACCGAATTACATCGCCTTGGCTATGCGCATAGTGTAGAAGTCATGGATCAGGACCAGCTAGTGGGGGGGCTCTACGGTGTTAAGCTGGGGTCAGTCTTCTTTGGTGAGTCAATGTTTTCACGCAGCCCTAACGCATCAAAATTGGCATTGCGAACACTATGCAACCTCGGCTCTGCGGGACGATTAACGTTGATTGATTGTCAAATGCCAAATGAGCACCTCCAATCACTCGGGATGACGATGATGACTCGCGAGGCATTTGAGGATGTTCTGCGGCGAGGGATCGGCGATTTTGCCGATGCCAGCAGTATGAACGCCGATTTAGGTGGGATATTGTCGAGCTGAGACCTTGAGCGATTCGTTGGTCTGAATCCAAGCGTGAAATACGATAATCATGAGTAATGGAATGCCGAGCTCCATAACTTCCTCTATCGCCCCTGCAAGAAAAGATACTCTGCCCGACAAATCGATACCTAGAGGTGCGAGCTTACGGGCGACTCCATCGATACTTTTTGAGAATCCGAGTAGCAGCAAGGCCGCTGCTACACCTGTCGCTTCAACACTCACCAGTCTGAGACCCTCGAGGAAGGACACAATATGGTTTCTTACGATCATGGCCACCGACCAGATAATAAGGGCGATGACTATAAGTCCTATCAGTTTCTCGAAAACAGGAATATCAGTGCTTAAGTAAAAGCGAGATTTTAATACGCCCACCGTAGTGAAGCGCTTATCAAAGTCGAGCTCGCGACACCCAAAAAGAGTAATAAGTACCACGAGGTAACTGTAGCGAGTGAGATAAGCGCGACCTCCTCGGACCGCCATGTAGAAAACACAGCAAAAATAACCGAGTGCAGATAGCTGCTCTATAGGCCCGGACTCAGCCAAAAGGAAGGCCGACTGTGTAGGCCCTAGAAAACTGACCACGAACGCCAACATTATCAGAGCGAACGCCAGCAGTGCGTAAATCGAGAAATACCGAGTTTTATTCCTGCGAAACCAAAAAGCCGGTCAGGTGTTTACCTGCGACAACGTTTTAGCATCGTCGTTGTTCACAGGTCGCCATGTTATCGCATTCCACGATGTCTTTGCTATCGAGACACAGTGGGGTCTTATAACGCGGGTTGAAGTGGCCAATCACCTCGGTACAAAGCTCTTTAAGACAGGACTGTAGTAAATATGTTTATGATTTTGAGAGACGAACTGTCTAAGTAGGCTCTTAATCCAGGCGATAAATAGATAGACTCTGTAATCACGTGGCGGCTACACGGTAGCCCGCGGCTTTCTGAAGTTTGGGAGTGGAACAGTACAGTGACCGCAAATTTACGCGAAATAAAGGTCTTCACAACCTTCCCGCATCGGTGTTCATATTTGCCTGAAAAAGAGGCGACAACCCTATTTGTCGATCCTCGTCAGAATGTCACTCCCGAGCTGTATACCGAACTGTCTTTGATGGGATTTCGTCGCAGCGGCGATCACATTTACAGACCACATTGCCATAGCTGCAATGCGTGTATCGCCGCGAGGGTTCCGGTAAATGACTTCAGTCTCTCGCGAAGTCAAAAGCGCGTGTTGAATGCCAACAGCGATTTAAGAGTGGGGGTGAGTAGCTCGGTAGATGATGACGAGGCTTATAGTTTGTACGCACGTTACATCAGCGAAAAACACGCTGATGGCGATATGTTTCCCCCTGATCGCGAGCAATATGAGTCTTTTCTCAACAACAGTCTGGGGTGCACGCAGTACTTTCGACTCTATGACGATGAAAAGCTCGTGTGTGTTGCCGTGTCAGATCAAATGCTCGATGGGCTGGCCGCCATCTACACGTTTTATGACCCTGGTTGTGACAAACGTAGTTTGGGTACCTTTGCCGTATTGCTTCAGATAGCGCATGCACAGCGGCTAAATCTGCCTTACGTATACCTAGGCTACTGGGTGGAAGGATGTCGCAAAATGAACTATAAAACGCGTTTTAAGCCCCTCGAAACACACCGTGATGGACGCTGGCATGGGAGTAATAGTGAGGTTACCAGTACCCTATCTCCTATACCCTTGGTTAATGTTTACGACGGGGACAGCGACTAACGCTCTCGGTATGTGATTCGGCCTTTTGTCAAATCGTAGGGTGTCACTTCGACTCGAACCTTGTCCCCGGTCAAGATGCGAATGTAGTTTTTGCGCATTTTACCCGATATGTGCGCAGTGACGACGTGCCCATTTTCTAAACGCACACGAAAGGTTGTGTTGGGAAGCGTATCAATAATTTCGCCTTCCATTTCGATTTGATCTTCTTTGGCCATTAACCCTACCTAGTAAACAAGTGATGGCGCGCACTCTATAGCAAAGTGCGCTTCAGGAAAACCATACCGACGCGGGAAAAGTAAGTGTTATGCGAGAACAGGTGTTTCCGTCTCTTCAGTGACGGCCTCAACCTCAAGACCGTTGCCATCAGACTTTATTGAAACCCGGGCGATACCACCCTTACTCAGAGCGCCGAATAACACCATATCCGCCAAGGGCTTTTTGATATGTTCTTGTATAACGCGCTCCATCGGCCGTGCACCCATGTGGGGGTCGTACCCCTCTTCGACCAACCAATTTCGTGCGTCGTCATCAACCTGCAGCTGAACTCGCTTTTCATCCAACTGCGTCTGAAGTGCGGTAAGGAACTTATCTACAACCGTCAGGATCACGTCTTGGCCAAGCGCCTCAAACGGTACGATCGCATCTAATCGATTGCGGAACTCTGGTGTAAATAGCTTATTGATGGCTTCCATTGCATCGGTGCTATTGTCCTGCGTAGCAAAGCCGATGGATCGTTTGGAGATACTCTCAGCACCCGCATTAGTTGTCATGACAACGATGACATTACGGAAGTCTGCCTTGCGCCCGTTGTTATCTGTCAATGTGCCGTGATCCATGACTTGCAGAAGCAGATTGAAAACCTCCGGATGAGCCTTTTCGATTTCGTCAAGCAAGACGACACAATGTGGATGTTTTGTTACTGCGTCGGTGAGGAGTCCACCTTGGTCATAACCCACGTAGCCAGGGGGCGCGCCGATGAGCCTCGACACTGTGTGGCGCTCCATGTATTCCGACATATCAAATCTCTGTAGCTCAAGACCGAGCTGCATGGCGAGCTGCTTGGTTATCTCGGTCTTACCGACACCGGTAGGGCCTGCAAGGAGGAAACTTCCAATAGGCTTATCTCCTGACCTTAACCCCGCGCGGGCTAGCTTGATGGCACTCACAAGCTGTTGCACCGCCTTGGTCTGACCGAAAACCACCATAGATAGATTAGTTTCGAGTTTTTCAAGTAGCTCTTTATCGTCGCTTGTCACGGTTTTTGGCGGGATTCGGGCTATCTTAGCGATGACAGCTTCAATGTCGCTTGGACCGACTACCTTCTTGCGCTTGCTCGGAGGCTGTAGTTGTTGGAATGCACCGGCTTCGTCGATGACGTCTATGGCTTTATCGGGTAAAAATCTGTCGGTGATAAATCTCGCTGCCATTTCCGTTGCGGTACGCAACGCTTTATCGGTGTACCGCAAGCCGTGATGCTCTTCAAAACGCGATTTGAGGCCTTTTAGAATTTTATAGGCATCCTCAACCGAGGGTTCTAGTACGTCGATTTTTTGGAACCGACGGCTCAGTGCCTTGTCTTTATCAAAAATGCCGCGATATTCCGCGTAGGTTGTTGACCCAATGCAGCGCAATTTTCCCGAACTTAGCAATGGCTTGAGCAGATTACTTGCGTCCATTACCCCGCCCGACGCAGCGCCGGCGCCGATGATGGTATGAATCTCATCAATAAACAGTATGGAACCTTCGCGCCGTTTTAAGTCTGCAAGCACGCCTTTGAAGCGCTTTTCGAAATCTCCCCGATACTTTGTTCCAGCCAATAAGGCACCCAAATCAAGAGAGAAAACCTCGGCTGTTTTAAGCGTATCCGGCACCTGACCATCGACGATTAATTTAGCTAAACCTTCTGCGATGGCCGTTTTTCCCACCCCAGACTCGCCGACCAATAGTGGGTTATTTTTCCGTCGCCGGGCTAAGATCTGCGCAACGCGCTCGACCTCATCCAGTCGACCGATTAACGGATCAATTTGCCCCTGCACTGCTTCCTCGTTGAGATTGGTGGCATATTTTGCGAGGGGGCTCTCGTCCTCGCCCTCCTCACCCGAGCCAGCCGCATCACCCGATAATGCTTCGCCGTCAGTCTCATCCTCATCGTCCGTCTTACTGACACCGTGTGTGATAAAGTTGACCACATCGAGGCGTGAAATGTCCTGTGTTTTTAGGAAGTAGACAGCCTGACTTTCCTGTTCAGAAAAAATAGCGACGAGCACATTTGCACCTGTGACCTCTGCTTTTCCTGAGCTCTGCACATGGAAGACCGCGCGTTGTAGCACTCGCTGGAAGCCTAGCGTGGGTTGGGTATCAACGTCGTCATCGCCCGATACCAAAGGCGTGGTCGCGTCGATAAACTCTGTGAGGTCACCGCGTAGCGCTTCCGTATTTGCCGCGCACGCTCTAAACACAGTCATTGCCGTGCTGTCATCCAACAAAGCGAGCAACAAATGCTCCACCGTGATGAACTCGTGGCGCTGCGCCCTCGCCTGTTTAAAGGACTCATTTAGCGCTTTTTCCAAGCCTTTACTTAGCACTCAGTTGTCTCCCTGATCGTCGTCTTCATCTTGTGAGGGTTCGACCTCACATAAAAGTGGGTGTCCATTATCTCTGGCGGCTTGATTGACCAATTCCGCCTTCGTTTCAGCAACATCGCGTGTATAGATACCACACACCCCTTTTCCCTGCGTGTGGACAGCAAGCATGACTTGTGTCGCTTTCTCTCGAGGCATCGTAAAAAAGTGTTCTAACACCTCGATAACAAACTCCATCGGTGTGTAGTCATCGTTTAACAGCACCACCTTATAAAGCGGCGGCCGCTTTAGTTTCGGTTTGGCAGGGGCAAGGGCAATGTCGCCCTCATTTTCGTTTTGTCCCGGCGTGGCGGCCATCATGTACATGTCGAAGTCGTTTTGTTGATTAATCATGATACGTGTTCATTACAGCGTCAGCTCAGTATAGTCGAGAATGAACGTCCTGCCGCTTTGGTCGAAGCTTTGTCACCCTGTTATCTGCGATATCCTAAAAAAAAAGCCCGCACATGCGGGCTTTTTTAAGTTGTAGAAACCTTACATGTGTTTGATGATCGCATCGCCGAATGCAGAGCAGGATACTTCGGTCGCATTGTCTGTTAGGCGCGCAAAATCGTAGGTTACTGTTTTCGCCTGAATAGCGCCGTTCATGCCGTTGATCACAAGATCAGCCGCATCATTCCAACCGAGGTGTCGCAGCATCATTTCGGCCGATAAGATGAGCGATCCGGGATTGACTTTGTCTTGCCCTGTGTACTTGGGCGCAGTGCCGTGCGTCGCTTCAAAGAGGGCGATGTCATCTGAGAGATTTGCGCCCGGCGCAATACCGATCCCGCCCACTTGCGCGGCTAATGCGTCAGACAGATAGTCACCGTTCAAATTGAGTGTCGCAATGACGCTGTACTCCTTGGGGCGCAACAAAATTTGCTGCAACATGGCGTCAGCAATGACATCTTTGACGATGATGTCTTTACCGTTGTTGGGGTTCTTAATCTTTACCCACGGACCACCATCGAGCAATTCGCCGCCAAACTCTTCCATAGCTAGCTCATAACCCCAGTCCCGGAATGAGCCCTCGGTGAACTTCATGATGTTGCCTTTGTGAACCAGCGTGACCGACGGTAGATCTTGATCAATTGCATACTGGAATGATTTTCGCACGAGGCGCTTTGTACCCTCTGCCGAAACGGGCTTGATGCCAATACCAACGTTCTGCGGGAATCGAATTTTAGTCGCCCCCATTTCATTGATAAGGAAGTCCACAACTTTTTTGGCTTCGGCTGAATCTGCCTGATATTCAATACCGGCATAAATATCTTCTGAGTTTTCTCGGAAGATCACCATATTGGTATCGCCTGGCGCTTTGACAGGTGATGGGACACCCTCAAACCATCGCACGGGACGCAGACATGTGTAGAGATCGAGCTCTTGCCTCAGAGCAACATTGAGCGAACGAAACCCACCGCCCACCGGGGTCGTCAGAGGCCCCTTAATAGCAACCAAATAAGACTTAATAGCGTCAAGCGTCTCCTGAGGAAACCAATCGCCCTCATACAGCTCTGCGGCCTTTTCACCGGTGTAAATTTCCATCCATGCGATCTTTTTCTCGCCGTCGTATGCCTTGGCTACCGCAGCGTCCACCACTTTAATCATGACAGGGCTGATATCGATGCCGATTCCATCACCTTCGATGTAGGGGATGATGGGGGTATTAGGAACGTTAAGGCTGTGGTCTTCGTTTGCTGTGATGGCTGTCCCATTAGTTGGGACCGTGATGTGTTGATACGCCATAATAGTCAGATCCTTACTGTTGATTGACTGGATGGCCGAGCTAAGTAGCCCGCCCCCGGGGTTTGAATCGTTTTGTCTGATTCCGTTGTTAGAGATCGCAGGGCGTCTCCTTTTTGTTATGGTAGTAGTTTACCACTAAATATCCGCAACAAACCGCATGAGTCAGCTCCTTCTTTTTAACAAGCCGTATCAGGTGCTCAGTCAGTTCACTGATCGCGATCGCATTGACACACCTCGAGCGACGCTAGCAAATTTTCTGGATGCGCCCGGGTACAAAGTGGCAGGACGGCTCGACTATGATTCGGAGGGGCTACTGCTGTTAACAGATAATGGACGTTTGCAGCAGAAAATTGCCAATCCAGCTGGGAAACATTGGAAGACATACTGGGTTCAAGTTGAGGGAATTGCGACACGCGAGTTGTGCGAGGCACTGGCTAGTGGTGTTAGCTTGAAGGATGGTAAAACCTTACCCGCGCAATGTCGGCTATTGGAAATCCCCAGTATTTGGAAGCGCAATCCTCCAATACGCCATCGAGAGTCTGTTTCTGATAGCTGGATTGAGTTGTCGATTCGTGAAGGGCGCAATCGGCAAGTTCGCAGAATGACTGCCGCACTAGACTTCCCCACACTGCGTCTGATTAGGCGTGGTATTGGACCCTATCGAATCGATGGCCTTCAACCAGGCGACTTTCGATTCGTCCCATCAAAAACAAATTAGGTAGCCCATTGCCCTCACAAGAACGTTTTTTACCCCATGTCACCGTTGCTAGCGTCGTAAAAGACGGCGATCGGTACCTAATGGTCGAAGAGATCAGTAATGGTAAGCGCGTCCTCAATCAGCCGGCGGGACACTTGGAGCCCAATGAATCACTGGTTGAGGCCGCTGTTAGAGAGGTGCATGAGGAGACTGGGTGGATCACGAGGGCTACAGCATACCTCGGAGTAACCCTAATAACGGGTGATAACGGAGTCACCTACATCCGGCATAGTTTTGTGAGCACAGCTGTTGAGCACCAGGAACACCTTACTCTCGACTCAAATATTGTCGAAGCCCACTGGTTATCAAGAGAAGACATCATCATCTTCGGTGTACCATTGCGACATCAAGTGGTGCTCGATGTCATAGACCAATACGAAGCGGGCGCGGCGGTAGCATTAGATCTGGTTCGCCAACTATGAATAGTAATTACGCATGAGCTTCAATCACGCAACAAAAGTTATTGTCGGCATGTCCGGCGGCGTCGATTCTTCTGTATCTGCCCTGTTGCTTCGCGAGCAGGGCTATCAGGTGGAAGGTCTCTTCATGAAAAACTGGGAAGAGGACGACGGTACCGAATACTGCACAGCCAAGGAGGATTTAGCCGACGCACAGGCAGTCGCGGATCGCCTCGGTATTAAGCTGCACGCCGCAAACTTTGCGTCGGAGTATTGGGATGGCGTGTTCGAGCACTTTTTAGCGGAATATCATGCGGGGCGGACACCTAACCCCGACATTTTGTGCAACAAAGAAATTAAGTTTCGTGCCTTTTTGGATTATGCCCATGTGCTCGGCGCAGACAAGATTGCAACTGGGCATTACGTAAGACGGGGGGCTCGTAATAACAAGGCCACATTGCTTAAAGGTCTTGATGCCAGTAAAGACCAAAGCTATTTCTTACATCAAGTCGGGCACACCGCACTGGGCCAAAGTCTCTTTCCTGTCGGTGAACTCGAGAAGGCTGAGGTAAGAAGGCTTGCCGCTGACAACGAGTTTCAGACGGCCACAAAGAAAGACAGCACTGGGATCTGCTTCATCGGTGAGCGCCGATTTTCTGATTTCTTATCGCAATACCTTACGAAAAATCCGGGACCAATTCGAGATGCGCGAGGGGATACGATTGGTGAGCATGAGGGCTTGATGTTCCACACGATTGGTCAACGACAGGGACTGGGTATTGGTGGCCTGAAACATGCCGATGATGCCCCCTGGTATGTCTCAGACAAGGACATCGACACCAATACGCTATGGGTCTGCCAAGGCAACGATCACCCTGCCCTGTTCGCTCATGGCTTAACTGTCACTGGTATTTTTTGGATACAAGCGGATTTGCCTGAAACGCCGCTGCGATGCACAGCAAAGGTTCGTTACCGGCAGCCAGACCAGCCGTGCACGGTTTTCGGTAGCAACACCGGGTACCACATTGTGTTCGATGAACCCCAGCGTGCTATCACACCAGGGCAATCCGTCGTACTCTATTGCGAGAACGAATGCTTGGGCGGCGGAGTAATAGAGGCAGTGACTGACCGATTAGAAGAGCTGGTATCGTGAGTAGCTACTCACCTCTCGAACAGCAGGTAATTGCTCTGGCCGGCGTAGCCCAGTCCGCAAGAATGGTCGATCAAGTCGCCAAGACCGGGACTTATCCACCGGCTTTTTTTGAGGCGTCGTTGCGTTCCCTATTTACATTTGATGCGCCCAGAGTCGATGCCGTCTTTGGCAATATACAAGGCGTAAAGCTTGGCTTGCGGAGCGTCGTTGAGATGTTTTCGGATCCTGCGAACGAAGACCACATTGCCATGGGTCTTTATGTAAAAGGCCTTCTTAAATTAGAGGCTCAGTTCAGCAAGCGGCCTGAACTACAGGAAATCGTGGCATCGCGCTTGGGGCATGTAGACTTCAAAGCCAAGCACTTTAGTAATGATGCAGTCGAGCTTGCTTCTAGCATTAGCGCTATCTACCAGGACACCATTAGCAACCTGCCCTATCGAATAAAGGTGAAAGGTAATGTTCAGCATCTCCAGCAAGCAAAAAATGCCGATCTCGTGCGAACCTTGCTGCTTGCTGGATTGCGATCGGCGCATCTGTGGAGGCAGCTAGGTGGCCGCTCACGTCATTTCCTATTTCATGGCGGAAAGCTTGCAGAGACTGCGACGAGGTTAGCGAAGGAATTGTCTCCAGTCACCGACGCTGGATCGCTTCACTGAGCACCGCGCATGTTAAACTCAAACGCTCTTATCGGAGCACACCTATGACCCACCATACCACCACTGCCATTTCGCCATTAGACGGCCGATATGCGTCTAAGTTAGACCCGCTGCGCCATGTATTCAGCGAATACGGATTGATATCGCGAAGACTCGAGGTTGAAGTGAGATGGCTACAGAAGCTAGCGGCTACTGAGTCAATTTCAGAGGTAATACCACTTGATGGCGAAGCCACGGCCTGTCTGGATCAGTTAATAGGGAGCTTTTCTCCCGACATGGCTGAAGCCGTAAAGGAAATCGAGCGCACCACGAACCATGATGTCAAAGCCATAGAGTACTTTCTGAAGGAAGCCATTTCGGATAATGAGGCGCTTGCACAGGTCAGTGAGTTTGTTCACTTTGCCTGTACGAGTGAGGACATCAACAATCTGTCTCACGCCCTCATGCTTCGGGACGGCATCCCCATAATCGTCAAGGAGATGGAGGCGATTGTCGGACATCTTGAGGACCTGGCTATGCAGTATGCCGCATTACCCATGCTGAGCAGAACGCATGGACAAACTGCCAGTCCGACGACGCTTGGCAAGGAACTCGCCAACGTAGCAGTGCGTCTGCGCAGACAGATTGGCTCCGTCACAACGATAAAACCTCTCGGGAAATTTAATGGGGCTGTTGGCAACTTCAACGCTCATCTCAGTGCCTATCCGGATGTTGACTGGCCCTTAATTTCCAAGGATTTTGTGGAATCACTGGGCTTGGAATGGAATCCCATGACGACACAAATCGAACCGCATGACTACATGGCGGAGTTATTTCAAGCCATCTCACGCTTCAACACTATTTTGATTGATTTTAATCGAGACATTTGGGGTTACATCTCACTCGGATACTTTAAGCAAAAAACCATTGCCGGCGAAATTGGCTCATCGACTATGCCGCATAAAGTTAACCCCATCGATTTTGAGAATTCTGAGGGAAACCTGGGACTGGCGAACGCTGTTCTGGGGCATTTGAGCGAAAAGCTACCGATTAGCCGGTGGCAACGTGATCTTACCGATAGCACGGTGCTGAGAAATATGGGCGTCGGCTTTGGGTATTCACTGCTTGCCTACGTCTCAACACTCAAGGGCATCAGCAAATTAGAGGTCAATTCACAACGGATAGCTGAGGACCTCGAGAAGTGCTGGGAAGTGCTCGCAGAACCTATACAAACTGTTATGCGTCGCTATGGCATACCTGAGCCGTACGAGAAGTTGAAGGCCTTAACAAGGGGACAGGCCATTAACCAAGAAACCCTTCGAGTCTTTATCGCTTCATTGGAACTCCCTGAAGACGTCAAACGCGACCTCATGACACTGACGCCCTCCGAGTATGTTGGACTAGCCGAAGCTTTGACTCATCGCTGGGGACACGATAGCCGGTGATTTCGCCGCAGTTCGATCTCGACGCTCAGCTGTTCTTGACAGAGTATTGGCAGAAAAAGCCGCTGCTGATTCGGCAAGCCATACCCAACTTCCAGTCGCCCATTAGTCCTGAGGAGCTTGCGGGATTAGCCATGGAAGCCGAAGCCGACAGTCGTATCGTTAGTCAGCGGGATGATCAGTGGTTACTTGAAATTGGCCCGTTTACTGAAGGTGATTTTCAACGTGATGATCAGTGGAGTCTGCTGGTGCAGCGGGTGGATGAATGGTTGCCGGAAGTTGCAGCGTTGCGCGGCTGCGTTGATTTTCTTCCGACATGGCGCTTCGATGACGTCATGGTTAGTTATGCGGTAGATGGCGCAGGCGTTGGACCGCATTTTGATCAATATGATGTTTTCTTGCTGCAAGGTGCTGGAAATCGTCGCTGGCGAATTGGTGCCCCATGCGACGCATCGACCGCACTGATTGACACCAATGGCCTCAAACTCATTGATCCATTCGATGTAGAGGCTGAATTCGAGCTCGAGCCAGGTGATGTTCTTTACGTCCCACCACGGGTACCGCATTGGGGTACTGCCATCGGCGAGAGCATGACCTATTCGCTGGGGTTTCGAGCCCCACGCTTGAGCGATCTGATCGCACGCTTGTCCGACAGTGCCATAGCATCAGTGCAAGACTCGCTGTTGCTCGAGGATTGGGATAGCACACGAGTCCAAGTCCGAGCTGGTGAAATGACTGAGCGTCATAAGCGTAATGCTTTTACCGCAGTGGTGAACGCCCTCGCTCATCTTACCGACGACGATTGGCTACCTGAACTTCTGTCTGAAACGCCATGGGAGCCTACCCCCAACGACGGGCAAATGAGCAAGACGATTATATTGGCGCCCAGTCAAAGGCTTATATGGCAAGCGCATGACGACCACATCACTGCGCACTTGGGTGGGGAAAAGTATGAAATGGATCTGACAGACGAATCATTACTCATCGCATTGTGCTCTGGACGGACATGTGGCACCGGCGACCTCAGCGAGTCTACTCTCGATCATCTCAGGCAGTGGTGGACTCTAGGATTAATCGAGGAGCCAGAACTGGGACCATCCCACTAGTACGCCATCAAAATACCCACATCATTACCCTCATAATGTACGGTATAGATAGTGAGAGAGGCACACTGCTGTTCAATATGCTGTCCAGTCCTCAAGTCAAAACCATAGTTGTGCCGCGGACAATATATAACGCCGTTTTCTATACAGCCGTCCTCTAGGGGCTGCTCCTGGTGAGGACACACTGCGGAAAACGCAGTGACATCATCGCCCTCTCGTGCGAGTACGACATCTAAGGAGTCGATTTTAAAGCGACGTCGGTAGCCGTCTTCGATGTTGATGAGTTTGTCTAATCGTTGAAATCGCATGCGCTCATTCAGAAGTCAGGTGACGAATGATTTCCGTTGCCGCGGTCACCGGAGTTAGTTCACCGCGGATTACTTGCTCGCGAAGGCTAGGCATTAAAGCTGCTACGCCGGCATGATCCGATAGTTGTTGTCGTAGCATTTCATCAGTCAGCTGTCGCATCCAATGAAGGTTTTGGTCACCGCGTTTTTGTGACAATGCACCACAATTGCCCGCCTCTTCTCTAAAACGCGCCATCATGTCCCAACAATCCGTAATGCCCTTACGTTCGATGGCTGAGCAGGTATGAACCTCAGGCTTCCAAAAGTCGTTACCAGACAGCAATGACATTGCACTTTGATAGTGCAGCATGGTTTTCCTTGCAAGACTCTCACTTTCGCCGTCCGCTTTATTAATCAGGATGGCGTCTGCTAATTCGAGAATGCCTTTTTTGATCCCCTGTAACTCATCTCCACCCCCGGGTAGCAATAAGATCAGGAAAAAATCGACCATGCTCCCAACCTGATGCTCCGATTGTCCCACGCCGACGGTTTCCACCAGGACCACATCGAATCCCGCGGCCTCGCAGAGCAGCATCGACTCTCGTGTTTTCAGTGCGACCCCTCCCAAGGCTTTACCCGCTGGAGACGGGCGGATGAAAGCAGCGGGGTCACGCGACAGATGCTCCATACGCGTTTTGTCCCCTAAAATAGAGCCTCCGGCCATGGGGGAACTCGGATCTACCGCCAAAACGGCGAGCTTGTGGCCTTGACTGATAACGTGCTGTCCAAACGATTCAATAAACGTTGACTTGCCGACCCCCGGGACACCGGTAATGCCAATCCGTAGACTGTTACCGGTGTGGGGTAGTAGTTCGTTGAGAAGATCCTGCGCACGCGAACGATCCTGTGGTCGCGCGCTCTCGATCAGCGTAATGGCTTTGGCCAACGCTCGTCGATTGCCACTTAAGATCGCATCAGCGCTTGGCGTTAACGGCATCCAATACCTTCCGAGCAGCATCTGGAATCGGTGTGCCTGGACCAAAGATCAAGCTCACACCGGCCTCATAAAGGTAGTCATAGTCTTGTTGGGGAATAACTCCGCCTGCGATGACCACGATATCGTCCGCACCCTGAGCCTTCAGTGCGGCGATAAGTTGCGGCACGAGGGTTTTATGACCGGCAGCCAAGCTCGAGGCGCCTACGATATGAACGTCGTTTTCGACCGCCTGTCGCGCCACCTCTTCAGGGGTTGAAAACATGGGTGACAGATCGACATCGAAACCCACATCTGCAAATGCGGTCGCCACAACCTTTGCACCACGATCATGACCGTCTTGCCCCATCTTGGCCACCAAAATTCGGGGTCTGCGACCATGCTCTTCAACGAAGGTCTCAATGTCCATTGCGATTTTCTTCCAATTATCGTCCTGCTCGTACGCTGCGCCATAAACACCCGACACCGTTTGCGCGCTTGCCACAAACCGTCCGAAATGCGTCTCTAAGGCATCGGAAATCTCGCCCACCGTGGCACGGTGGCGCGTGGCTTCAATCGCAAGAGCAAGTAGATTGCCCTCGCCTGATTGGGCGGCTTCGGACAGTGCATTCAGGGCGGCGGCTACACTGGCCGCGTCACGTGACTGCCTAATCTGGGCCAAGCGACTAATTTGCGCATCCCGAACGGCATCGTTATCTACTTCGAGGATGTCGACAGCGTCCTGTTGATCTACCTGATACTTATTGACGCCAACAATGATGTCTTCGCCTCGATCGATTCGAGCCTGCTTCTTTGCTGCCGCCTCTTCAATGCGTAGCTTCGGCAGTCCAGTCTCAATCGCCTGAGCCATTCCCCCCGCCTCTTCCACTTCATTGATTAATAATCGGGCTTTTTCGGCCATGTCATTAGTCAACGATTCCATCATATATGAGCCACCCCAGGGGTCGACCACTTGACTAATACCGGTCTCCTCCTGCAGAACGAGTTGTGTATTTCGCGCAATCCGTGCCGCAAAATCGGAAGGCAGTGCTATGGCTTCATCTAATGCATTGGTATGTAAACTCTGCGTGCCGCCAAATACGGCAGCCATCGCTTCAATGGTCGTCCGAACAATATTATTGTACGGATCTTGCTCTGTCAGCGACCAACCCGATGTTTGACAATGCGTCCGTAACATTGAGCTTTTTGGGTTAGTCGGTGAAAACTCGGACACAATCTCAGCCCACAGTAGTCGAGCAGCCCGCATCTTGGCGATTTCCATATAAAAGTTCATGCCAATACCCCAAAAGAATGATAACCGGGGTGCGAAGTCATCGATATTGAGACCTGCCGCTATAGCGGTTCGGATGTACTCCTTGCCATCGGCCAGAGTGTAGGCGAGCTCTAGCGCCGTAGTGGCCCCGGCCTCCTGCATGTGGTAGCCCGAAATTGAAATCGTATTAAACCTCGGCATGTTCTCGGAGCAGTAGGCTATGATATCGCCGATGATGCGCATGCTTGGCTTTGGGGGGTAGATGTAGGTATTGCGCACCATGAATTCTTTCAGAATGTCATTTTGAATCGTACCCGCCAGCGCATCGTGCCCCACGCCTTGCTCTTCCGCTGCAACAATATACCCTGCGAGCACCGGCAAAACCGCACCGTTCATGGTCATTGAGACCGATACCTGATCAAGTGGGATACCGTCAAAAAGCACTTTCATATCCTCGACCGAATCAACAGCCACGCCCGCCTTACCGACATCGCCTGCAACTCGTGGGTGATCTGAGTCATACCCGCGGTGCGTGGCAAGATCAAACGCGACAGAAACACCCTGACCACCAGCAGCGAGTGCCTTACGATAAAACGCATTACTCTCTTGCGCTGTAGAAAAACCCGCATACTGACGGATCGTCCATCGACGTCCGGCATACATAGTAGCCTGAGGCCCTCGGATGTATGGGCTGATGCCTGGCATCGTATCGGTATAGGGTAACTCGCTCGTGTCGTCGGCGGTGTAGAGTACTTTCATAGGAATATCTTCTGGCGTGAACCAGGTGAACTCCTCAGGCTTTAGTCCTTTATTCTGCTTTTCAACAAGAGTCGCCCAGGCTTGCTTACTTGCCTCATCGGGATTGTAAATCGACATTAATGATCTCCTGCAGCCGGCTGTGAAAGCTCCACCAGAACACCGTCGCAACTCTTAGGGTGGATAAAGATCACCTTTGCGCCATGAGCACCAGGCGTCGCCTCGTCGCCTATAAATTGGTACCCCTTGTCTTTAAGCCTCGCAATGTCAGCATCGATGTCGTCGGTTCGGAAACACAGATGATGGATGCCTCCACCGCGTTTTTCCAAAAATGCGGCGATGGGCCCTTCACCTTGAAGTGGATTTACCAACTCGATGCTAGTTGGGGGGAGCGGGAAAAAGGCGGTCGTTGTCTTTGCCGCTTCAACGTCCTCAGTACCTTCGTACTGCAAACCAAAATCAGTCATAAACCGCTGTATGGCTAACTGCAGGTCAGGTACGGCAATGGCGATGTGATCTAAACCTGTAATCATTCGATACTCCCTAATCAAGTGATGGTGTCGAAGAGTGCGGACATTAATTTGGCCCTGCGCGCTATGACGTCCGCTTCCGATATATCCTCAGGCAGTTCATCTGGTGTCACCTTAAATATGGGCTGGCCCTTTTTGATGATCACACCGTCACCCTCAACCAAAACCTCATCGACTCGCCCGCTAAAAGGCGCATTGACCTTATTAAACATTTTCATCACTTCTACGATGAAGAGAGGATCGCCCGCTTTAAAGGTTGAGCCGGCCTCAACATAGAGTGACTCACCTGGCGACTCACGACCATAGAACATGCCGCCACTCGTAGCGACAATTTCATCCGATTTGGCAGCGGGCGGTGGGGCAAGGGCCTTTGCCATGGCCTGTTGATGCGACTCATCGAGTAGCCGCGTTGGAATATCGATACTTAAATCAGCGTTCACAGCCAGATCGTAAAAACCCGACTTCGCTGCTAATGCCGGTAGAAGCAACAGCATGGATAATCCGGTTTGATGACCCACATGCGCGGCGCAGGCCTCACGCCACAACGCGGCATCGGCACCGTAACTGTCATGGCCCTCCAACGCCCTGGACAATGTTTCCCAGTCATCTGCGCTCACAACGGCATTAGCGTCATGGTAAAATTCTTCGGCCGTCTCAAGCAGCGCCTCGTCATGACGCCAAATCTTTTCAGAGGCCGCCGCTGGACCTTCGCTATCCAAGTTCAAAAAATGATAGGTATCGCTCAGTAGCTCAACGGGGTTCTCGGTGAACCGCACGCGGTCATTCTCGAATGTAAATGCGTCTTTATTGGCACTGAGCCAACCGGACAAGGTGTGAGGGCAGGACAACAAAGCCTCTAATGGACGCAGAATTAACGTCTTTTTCGCCTCCAGAATGGTGTTATTAGCGCCTTGTGTGCGCCGCGCGTACTCTCTCCAGGCCAGTTCCAAGTCTATTTCACGGGCCGCCGCGGCCAACTCGCCAACAGCGGTCAGATAAGGAACTATGAATTTTGTCGTAGGTCGTGCATGAACCGTCCGACTTAAAAACCAATGAACTAGCCCGTAGTGGAAATTAAGATTCGTGCTCAGATCGCGCCCACGCAGTGTTGTTACGCGCAGAATTTCAGCCATGTGCTCGTAGGCGGTTAGTCGGCTCTCACCAACACTCAGAATCAACGCTATATTAGAGTCGTATGCCCCGGCCAATGTGTACTTCATGAACACATCGGTATCAGGGTTATGCACACAAATACCTTGATCGTCTCTAATTTCGCCAGCTACCGCATCCGACCAATGCTCAATCTGACCACCCGCATGCGGCTGCAATGCATCGTTAGTGGCGTTCATGCGCGCTTCTAGACTGTCGTTATTGCGTAATATCCGATCCGGCATGGGCAATAATGGTCCGTGCGCAGCAAGCAGTACCATCGCCTCTACTAGCGAGTTGACGATAAAGAATTCTGCGTCGTTGTCAGGGTTACTGAACTTTAGTGCATAGCACAACTCCGAGACCCGGTGTTCTACTTGTATACGCGTATTCATTTCCATGAAAAAGTGACTGTCGGTATCGACAATGCACTCGAAGGTAGACACCGAATCGAGGCCTACAGCCTCGCCGAAGCGCGATGCCTCTTCCTCCATCGTATCCAAGGTCACAATATCGGCATTCAGAACAGCCGCTTCCTCTGTCATGCCAGCAGCAGTCGCATCGCTGGCCGCTTGAATGAGGGATTCGCGTGTTACCGACACCTCCAGTAACTTTTGCTCGTGCATCTGAAGCGAACAGTCCCTACCCCCCAGCGTTGTGCACCAGACGCCATTACCGATCACTTGAATTTCTTGATGTCGCGTCGACTCGATATTGAGTTCGACCAATACATTTTTGTTGTCGCCTACACCAGACGCTTTTACCTCTTGTAGGATCTCTTTCACTAATACACCAGTGTTTGCGGCACCACCAAGTTCAACGATTCGCTGGCCCTTACCCCCGCCACCGCCGATTGCTTTCAGGCGCACCCTATTATTTGGGTATGCCTCATTCATGCCAAGAACGGCCTCTGTAACGGTCTCGATAAGCTCGTCAATCGTATAGAGATCGATTCCTGCTTTATAGGATGCGGCAAGAATTCGCTCTGCCAGTGTCTCTAAATCTCCGTCTTCTAGCTCTATTGAGATCAATCCCTGCTCGCTGCAGAGCTGCCTCAGATCTTCTTTGTTAGGGTACTTCTTGAGCAGCGTCAACGTCGTGGCATTGTCTACGCCCGGGGTTACTGATACCCCGGATTTTAGCGCTGTCCGCTTGGCTTCGTCTTTTAGACCGGCCTGACGCACAGTGCGCGAACACGGGCCAATAAAGTTGAGTCCCGCGGCTTCCATCGATGCAACCATGCTTTCATCTTCTGCCATGAAACCGTAACCGGCGAAAATGGCGTTGTACCCATGGGCATACGCAATCTCGATTATTTCTTGAATTCGAGCCTCTCGATCGGCCTTATCCACACCAGAATAGTCGCTTACTCTATGCACCCTGCTGGGATCGCCGATAAGACGAAGTTCTGGGGCTATGGCTCTTGGATACACAATGGCATCTTTCTCTGAAAGCAAGATGCCGTAATCCTTAATACCCATCTCACCGAAAACGTCCATCGCCTCTTTGCGGATTGGGCCCCTACAGATGATGAGTGGTCTGATGTGCGTGCAATCAAACTGCCGCACCCATACCGCATCTGATTCCCCAAGTCGTCGATGTTGATGGATCAGCGGATTGTGTAGATAATGTTCATTTGACACAGAAAGACTCCAGTATAACTCGCTGATTTTTAGTGGAATTCGCGCTGCACGCCAGCCAAGGGCTCTGGCGTGTAATGACGAAGACAGAACATCAAATGCTTGGCGATCACTGAGCGTAGATCGGTCGGCATTACTATTTGAGACACCGATCCTAGACTCAATGCTTCCTCTGGATTCATGATCTCGCGTTCATAACGTTTAGCCAGATCTGTCTCCATGACCTTCAGCCACTCGCTTACGATGCGCTCCGCTTGCTCTCTCGCCTCTTCCGCTGCCACACCGCGTGCAGTTAAATCGGCAACCGCATCGGCAATGCGATTGGGTACGGCGGACTTAATCGCTTTCAGCTCGTCCTTGTATACATACTCCACACCCGCGGGGCCCATAACGGCAACACGGGTTGTCGGCAGTGCAACCACGAGGTCGGCTCCAGTGGGGTAATTGTTGTAAGACGCATAGGCGCCTCCGAACGCGTTTCTGATGAGTATCAAAAAGCGCGGTGTTCTAAGGTCAACAATCGCGTCCAACATGGCCCTGCCGGCCTGAACGATCCCGCGATGCTCCTGCTCCGTACCGGGTAAAAAACCCGTGGTGTCCTCAAGAAACATGACCGGTATGTTGTATAAATTGCAGAAACGGATAAAACGCGCGTTCTTTAGTGCTGCGTCGATGTCAATCTGACCAGATGCGACTGCCGAATTATTGGCCACAAATCCAACGACATGACCGCCAATGCGCCCCAAGCACGTTATCGTATTTCGTGCTCGCTCCTCTTGAATCTCAAGGAAGTCACCGTGATCACAAAGCTGCTGAATAATGATGGAGCTGTCTACCGGTGTATTAAAGCCGCTCGGTGACTCAAATGCTGTTTTAAGCAAGGTATTGATGTCACTGGTGCTCCGATCTATTGGGTCGGAACACACCTGCACCTCTGGCGAAACTGAGTTGTTATCAGGCAAATAACGCAAGATTTCGCGTACTTTCCGAAGTGCTGTGACTTCATCTTCAACAACGAAATCTGTCACGCCTGTTTGGCTGTGAACGCCCGGCCCGCCCAGATCATCCGGGGTCACATCCTCACCCAGCACAGACTTGACCACGCCCGGACCTGTAAGCCCGAAAAATGTATTCTTGGGCTGTATTAGAAAGCTTCCCTGACGGGGCAGATAGCTACCGCCTCCAGCATTGAACCCAAACATGCACATGATGCTCGGGACGACGCCAGATAGCTTCCGCAAGCCGGTAAAAGCTTCAGCGTAGCCATCCAGCCCACCGACACCTGCAGGTATGTAAGCGCCCGCCGAATCATTCAATCCAATGAGTGGGATTTTACGCTGGCCCGCTAACTCAAACAGGCGAGCAAGCTTCTCGCCGTTAGTTGCGTCCATTGAACCCGCGCGGACGGTGAAGTCATGGCCGTAAATTGCAACATCTCGGCCATCGATGGACCCAATGGCTGTCACCAGCGAAGCCCCATCAAGATTAGGCCCCCAATTTTGGTAAAGAATCGTCGGCGCCTCATCGACTAAAAATTCGATCCGTTCCCATACTGTCATTCGACCTTTGCTGTGTTGGCGCTGTACATTGCGCGCGCTGGCCGCCGCCGCGGGCAATGCTTGGAGTTCAGCGCCCCGCTGCACCGCCGCCTGGTAGTCAGTCTCCGCCGTCCTCGGACTATTTGGCTTTGAAAACGGATTATCGAGTGTCGGCTCGTGATCGTGTTTCGCTGTTACGTTCATTTTTCTTCCTACATCAAAGATAAAGCGTGCTGCACCCTATCTACCGTGAATTCCCGGGCTAATGTTCATACGCATATGCGCAATATCCGATGACCGAAGAATCTCACAAGACACCACTGAGAAACCTCGTCCATTAGTTCTATTGTGCGGATGCTTTGTTATCTCCGAGGAATGTCGATTCGTGAGCAGAACGCCATGCGCTCTTCCGGATCTGCTATCGACATCGCGTGCTGCACGAATTCAGTGTCGAGGTGTGGCGCTAATTGCTCTATGAACTCGTACATGAACCCTCTCAAGAAGGTGCCTCGTCTAAACGCGATACACGACAAAAGAGGAGCAAAATAGTTGGGCGATCCTACTCGCGCTAAATCGTGGTCAAGTTCCCTCTCGTACGCCATCGTCGAGACTATACCTACGCCAAGCCCCTTTCGGACATAGGTTTTAATCACGTCGGCATCGGCTGCAGTGACTATATAGTTAGGCGTTAAGCCACGTGCTTTAAACCCTTCATCGATTCGATATCGTCCCGTAAACCCCTCTGTATAGGTCACTATGGGGTAGCGAGCGACCTGCTCAAGCGTAGGCTCTGTGATCTTGGTGAGCGGATGCTCATGCGGCACTAAAACACAGTGGCTCCACCTGAAAAAGGGTAGCGTGACTAGCGAAACGTACTGCTCTAAAGCCTCGGTTGCTATCGCGAAATCAACTGCCCCTTTTGCGGCCATTTCAGCTATCTGATGCGGGCTGCCTTGCCGTAATTCCAAAGATACATTGGGGTGGTTGGTTACAAAGTTGGCTATGGAGTCTGGGAGAACATAGCGAGCTTGGCCGTGCGTTGTCGCCACTGACATACTGCCAGAGATATCATCGGAATAGTCCTGTGCGACGCGCCTGATTGACTCTGTTTTGCGCAGAATCTCACCAGCCATATCAATAATCGACTCGCCCGCTGGTGTGATATGCGTAAGGTGCTTGCCGCTTCGAGCGAACACCTCAACGCCTAGCTCAGATTCCAATAGGCGGATTTGCTTGCTAATTCCGGGCTGCGAAGTGAACAAGCTTTGCGCTGTCGCCGAGACGTTCAAATCATGATGGGCGACTTCCCAAATGTATTTCAGCTGCTGCAGTTTCACCTAGCACCTCGAGGAATTAAAAACGAGTTTTAAGATACTTTGGTACTAAGCAGCTGTACAGCCTAATCAGTTGGTTCGTTTGCGACGCCATGAGGCACATGACCAGTGGCGACATAACTTCCAGCCAACTCGCAATGTGTCTCCTGATCATCGAAGAAAACATCGGCATCGTAGGCCTTCAGGAATTCCACCTTAGGCAGTCCCCCTAAAAAGATAGATTCATCCAGACGGATATCCCAAGCCCGTAGTGTCCTAATGACCCGCTCATGCGCAGGCGCCGAGCGCGCGGTCACGAGTGCGGTGCGAATCAGTTGATCTTTTGCGGGAATAGACTGTTGCAGTAAGTGCAGTGCACTCAAAAAGCTTTTGAAGGGACCACCCATTAGCGGTTCCTTCCGTTGCGCCTGCTCGCTAGCTGTAAATGCGGCCAAGCCCTCTGACTTGTAAACCTTCTCTGCTTCGTCAGAAAACAAGACGGCGTCACCATCAAAAGCAAATCGGATAGTGGGTGTACTGGAGTGATTGAGTGGCTTTGAAACAAGTGTCGCAGCGGCCACGCCGTTCTCCAGTGCCTTTTTGACGTCTCCCGGTTCTGATGACAAGAAGAGATGACATCCAAAGGCCTGAATGTAGCGCCATGGCGACTCACCGCCACAAAATGCGGCCCGCGTTATCGACAAATCGTAGTGTTCAATGGAATTAAAAATGCGCAGGCCGGTATCAGCCGAATTTCTGGACAGCAACACGATTTCCACGCCAAAGGGCTCGGACACAATGTCGTTGAGCGCAAGCAGCTTTTTGGCGAGGGCGAAGGCCTGCCCTCGCTCCAAGGGCGTATCCTCGTGCTCTATCTGATAAGCCGAATAGGCTTCAAGCCCCTGCTCTTCAAAGACTAAATGCTCCTCGTCTAGGTTAAACAGCGCCCTCGACGATATGGCGATAACAAGTTTTTCTAACGCGGCCTCGGCCATAAGATTTACCCACTAACCGTAGCGCATCACTCGATAACGGCACTGCCGTCTGGCTTTCGCGCAAAATACTCTTTGGTGACAGCAAAGACGACTGGGGACAACAATAGCAGGCCTATCAGATTCGGGATTGCCATGAACGCGTTTAGCGTATCAGCAACAAGCCATATTAGCCCGAGATCGGCACCAGCTCCGACAGGAATCGCCAAAACCCACAGGACTCGAAACGGCATAATGCCACTAGTACCGACTAAGTAAACGACACAGCGTTCACCATAAAATGCCCATCCCATCATAGTAGTGGTCGCAAACACGACCACGCCAATCGTGACTACCCACTCGCCACCCGGCAGTGCCGAGCCAAATGCCATCGACGTCAAGCTCGCACCCGATACCCCTGAGTCTAAAACACCTGTTAAGACGATAACCAAGCCCGTCATTGTGCAAACGATTAGCGTATCGATCATGGTGCCCAACATGGCAATGAGACCCTGCTCGACAGGCTCATTTGTCTTAGCCGCAGCGTGTGCGATCGGGGCGCTGCCCAAGCCAGCCTCATTTGAAAAAATACCGCGTGCAACACCGAAGCGAATAGCAGCCCATACGGTTGCCCCTGCAAATCCGCCTACTGCGGACGCACCGTTGAACGCGGCATCTATGATGATACCAAAGGCCGCGGGAACCTCGCTCGCGTTCATGAGAATGACGATTAGACTCATTACAATGTATGAAATGGCCATGGTAGGAACAACAGCACCGGCAGTATCGGCGATGCGCTTAATACCGCCCAACACTACAGCGCCTACGACCACCATTAGAACAACGCCTGTCAACCACCAGGGCACGCCGGCATTGTCGGTGAGGACTTGCGCCACTGAATTTGATTGGACCGTGTTCGCTAAGCCAAATCCTGCAGTCGCACCGAACAAGGCAAAGGCAAACGCCAAGGCCGTTGCGAAGGCACCATACCGCTGACCGAGTCCGTTGCGAATGTAATACATCGGGCCACCGGAGTACCCACCCTTGTCGTCCTGCTCGCGATACCGCACAGCAAGGACCCCCTCAGCATACTTTGTAGCCATGCCAAACAGCGCCGTTATCCACATCCAAAACAAGGCGCCTGGCCCACCGAGGGTAATAGCCGTAGCGACACCCGCAATGTTACCTGTGCCGATGGTGGCTGATAGCGAGGTCATCAGCGCCTTGAATGGCGCGATATCGCCCTCCCCTCGTCCAGAGACACCCGAGAAGAGAAGCGACACGGCGCGGGGAACACGCCGCAAGGTCATAAAGCCCAGTCCAAGTGTGAGGTAAATGCCGGTACCCAATAGTAATATGAGCATGGGTAAACCCCACGCCAGCGCATTGATGTCTTGAATGAGTGTTTCGAGCATTGTTTTACCTCATAGCCAGAGCGCTTCGATTGCGGTGTTACTCACTATCCAGCGCAGCTTTTACTGCAGACGCATGAGGGAAGATACCGAACACGCCACCCGTATGCACAAAAATTATATCGCTCGCATCAGACCTGAAGGTTCCCGCCTCTAGATCTGCTATCAACCCGTGAAAGGCCTTTCCCGTATAAACGGGATCAAGTGCGATGCCCTCCAGGGCAGCGAGTTCGGTTAAGGTGTCAAACACCTCTGACCCAGCCCGCCCGTATCCCGGCCCGATATAGCTGTCGACAGTCTGGGTCTTTATGGGTTTAGTGGGTAGATCAGATCGCTTGGCACGTAAATTATCCCAATCTTGCTGCGCCTTCTCATTGAAATAGGCTTCATCGTCGCAAACCGCATAACTAATGACATCAGCAGGTACGTCGTGTAGTAAAACGCCGGCGTTGAGTCCGGCTTGTGTGCCACCGGAGCCGGTCGCATGAACGATAGCCGTACGTTGCAGGTCACAGCGCGCCATATCGACAGCTAATTCCTCAACCGCAGAAATATACCCCCAAATCCCGGTCTCATCACTGCCACCGATCGGGATCGTAAGGGCCTTCTCACCCCTAGATGCCCAGCGAGCCTCGGCCGAGACCAAGTGGGTGGTCATTTCATCCCCAGTTGTGGCCTTGGATACATAGGTAATGTCGGCATTGAGCATCTTACTTAGTAAATAATTCCCGCTCAGCTCCTGCTCTTCACCGCGCAAAATCAACTCGCACCTAAGTCCTAACTGCGCAGCTACCGCTGCAGTCGCCCTACAATGATTGCTTTGCAACGCACCGGCTGTCACTAATACTGAATAACCAGCATCTAAAGCTTCAGCCGCGATAAACTCAAGTTTCCGCACTTTATTACCGGTCAATAATGAGCCAGTAAGATCATCGCGTTTACACCAGATGCGCCGACCTCGTCCCCACCTAGCACTCGCGCGGGTTAACAGGTGAAACGGCGAGGGTAAAACCGCCAGCAACTCGCGCCGTGGGTAGTCGATAATCGCTCTATGCCCCAAGGTTTTTGAGTGTGCCTTTCGGCAGGGTGGCGGTCACATGTGTACGCTGAAATTTCATATCAACTTTGTCAGAAACGTTGATGACCACGTAGAGATCGGATAGCTGCACTATTTTACCCATAAGACCCGAACTCATCAGAACCTCATCGCCCTTACCTAGGGAGCTCACAAGCTCGGCGTGCTCTTTTTGGCGTTTGCGCTGTGGTCTGATGGTCGTAAAGTACATGAACACCAAAAGGCCCACCATCATGACAGGTAAAAACCATTCTCCGCCTGCCGGTGGTGGATTTGCGCCTTGCGCATGAGCCTGACTAATAAACATAATTAAATCCTAATAAAATCAATAATTAACGGTGTAAAAAATAAGCTAGATATTAAAATCGATAATCACCGGCGCGTGATCAGAAAATCGTTGGTCTGTGTAAATAGAAAAATCTTCGCCACAACCGGAGAGGCCGGGTGATACCAACATGTAATCCAAACGCCACCCCGTATTGTTCGCCCAAGCCTGACCGCGGTTAGACCACCACGTATACAGATCAGGTTCAGACGTCATTTGTCTGAACACATCCACCCAACCCTGATTCTCATACAAATCCGTCAACCACTCTCGCTCATAAGGCATAAACCCGGAGTTTTTTTGGTTGCTGCGCCAATTCTTTATGTCGATATTCTGATGGCAGGTATTCCAATCCGCGCAGATTATAAACTCTCGGTCTTCCTCTAACAGTGCCTGCATGTGGGGTGTAAAGCGATCCATGAATACATCTTTCCGCCCTTGCGCAGCATCGTTGCTAGAACCTGACGGCACATAGAGCGAGATAACAGTGAAACCGTCGAAATCCGCTCGCAGATAACGCCCCTCTGAATCAACGGGCTCCCAACCAACCCGTGTCTCAATTGCCGTCGGTGCTCGCTTTGCGTAGAGCGCGGTCCCGCTGTAGCCCTTGCGCTCCGCATCGTTGTAAAAGCAGTGATATCCCTCGGGCCTAAAAACAGGATCGACCAATTGATGTTCCTGAGCCTTGGTTTCCTGAATACAAACGACGTCGGCGTCTTGTTCAGCTAACCAATCAAAAAAGCCTTTGCGTTGTGCAGCACGAATTCCATTGGTGTTACACGTTATGACTCTCAGCATCAAATCAGTCCTTTTTGATACCTTGAACCATCGTCTGAGCGCCCTTAATAAACGCTTTGGTTTCCTCGGAGTTTTCTTTGCCGTCTCGCAGCAAGCGCATATCGACCGGAACGGTGAGTCCCTTTTCAGCCGCAGGTCGTCCCTTGATAGCGACGTGCCAGCGCTGGAGGTTTTCTAGGCCCTCAATATCCACACCACTCCAACGATGCGTACGGACCCACGCCCAATTAGCCATGTCAGCGATACTGTAGTCGCCCGCTAAATACTCCGTCTTGCCCAGTTGTATGTCTAAGACCTCAAACAACCGGCGACCCTCGCTTTGATAACGGTCAATCGCAGGCTGTATTTTCTCGGGGAAATAACGAAAGAACACGTTAGCCTGACCCATCATAGGACCAATACCCCCCATCTGGAACATCAACCACTGAAGGACACGTGACCGTCCTATTGTATCCGTGGGTAAGAATTTCCCTGACTTTTCTGCGAGGTGAATCATGATGGCGCCTGATTCAAAGATTGAGAGATCGTGGTCTCGATCGTAAATAGCGGGAATCCGACCGTTAGGGGAGTGCGTCAAAAACGGTTCTTGTTTTTGCTCACCGGATCTAAGATCAATCGTATGAACTTCATAGTCTAGGGCCATTTCTTCAAGCGCGATGGAAACCTTGTGACCGTTGGGTGTGGGTGACGTATATAGGTCGATCATAATCCCAGCTCCAAAATCGTACTCAACACCACTTCATGATGGTCTTTGGTTTTAAACTTATTCAGAATCTCGCGGAGATTACCCTCCTTGTCGACCAGGTAGCTGGTTCTAAGGATGCCGTCAAACTCGCGACCCATAAACTTCTTGGGTCCCCAAGCGCCATAGGCGTCGGCAACCGCGTGGTCTTCATCACTGAGGAGTTGGAAGTTAAGTGAGTCGCGCTCTACAAACTTCGCTAAACGCTTTACCGGATCGGGGCTGATGCCAAAAACGACGACATCATGCACAGCCAGTTGGTCAGCAATATCCCGCAAACCTTGGGCCTGAACTGTACAGCCCGGAGTCATTGCTTTTGGGTAGAAGTAGACGAGTACGTTTTTCTTTCCCTTGTAATCTAACAGACGGACTTCAGTCCCCGTATGATCGAGCAACGTAAACCCGGGTGCTGGCATATGTGTTGTTGGAAGTGGCATATACGCCTCCTTACTAATTGACTGGTGAGTGTATTGGGTCGACGTATCGACATCCAGCCTGTTATCCAGCGCGACGCTTTTGGTAGCGAATTGTGCTGTTTCTGACGGGATAGTCCTGAGTCCTGCGATCTTCAAAGAACTCTCTCAACATCTCAATAACCACGGGGAAGGCGAGCTCGTCCCATGGGATTTCATTTTCACTGTAAAGCCTAGTCTCCAGGCTTTCGGAACCGGCGCCAAACTTTTCATCGAGCACATCACAGCGATAAAATACGTAGACCTGGCTGATGTGAGGCACATCGAAGATACGATAGAGCGCCATATTAACAGCACGTGCCTCAGCCTCTTCCCACGTCTCGCGCGCTGCGCCTTCCTCGGTTGTCTCGCGGTTCTCCATAAATCCAGCAGGTAACGTCCACTTGCCGTAACGTGGTTCAATCGCGCGTTTGCACAACAGCACTTTGTCGCCAATTGTGGGAATACAGCCCACGATCACCTTTGGATTGACGTAGAAAATTTCGTTGCAGGCTGGACAGACGTCTCGTTCACGATCTTCACCTTCCGGAATCTCGCGCACCGTCTCGCTGGCGCACTTAGAGCAGTACTTCATGGCGTTTTATCCTCTTCCACCCAGCGATTGCGGCGATTCTCATCAGCTAATTTTGCCGAGACCCAAGTGGCTTTAGCACCATCGTGCTCTTGCTTCCAAAACGGCGCATCAGTCTTGAGTGCGTCCATAATAAACTCGCATGCACTGAACGCTTCGGCGCGGTGATCGGCGCTGGTAGCAACGAATACAATCGGCTCTTTTGCCGTTAACGTCCCAAACCGATGGACAATATGCCACGCTTTGAGCTCAAATCGTGAGGCCGCGCCCTCCCCTAAGCTGGTCAGTACTTTACCAGCCATCTCGACGTAGCACTCTAGAAACAATGCCTGAACTCGACTCGTTTCGTTAAAATCACGAACAAAGCCGGTGAAGGTAGCCACTGCGGCGTCGGGATGAGAGCGAAAGAACTCGGTTGCAAGGGCACCCGGATCGATCGCGTTGGCGGTCACTATGACGGGCAAGTTAACCACCTGTCATAGGCGGAAAGAAAGCCACCTCGTCAGTGTTTTTCAGCAACTGATCTTCAAATACCACGCGTTGATTAACCGCTTGGATAAGGTTTGGATGCGACAACGCCTCGCGCCACTGCTCTCCCCTCTGACCAAGATGGGTCTTAAGCTGTGCTACTGTCCTGAGTTCGTCTGACAAAGTAATGGTGGTCTGCTCCTCGCCGACAGCTTCTCGTATGAGTGAAAAAAACTTAACGGTAACTGTCATTGTGCCATTCACCCGACCGACCACCTCTTTTTTCAAGGAGTGTCGTCTCCTCAATAACCATTTCTCGGTCAATTCCCTTGGCCATATCATAAAGGGTTAACGCGGCGACCGAGGCTCCGGTTAACGCTTCCATTTCGACCCCTGTTTGCCCGCTCACTTTACAGGTAACGACAATCACAATGCCGGGGACTGAGCGATCCACGGTCAACTCGACTGCAACACTGGTAATGGGCAAGGGGTGACACAGCGGGATGAGGTCGCTGGTTTTCTTGGCAGCCTGAATAGCTGCAATCCGAGCGGTGGCCAGGGCATCCCCTTTTTTTAATTCCGACGATTCAATGGCATCCAGTGTGGCCGGTTTCATCCGAATCGTCGATCGAGCTACCGCTACCCGTTCGGTTACGTCTTTGCCACCAACGTCTACCATGTGAGCTGCACCACGCCGATTGAGGTGGGTTAATGGCTGCTCGCTGCTCATAGGTTGGTACCGCCTACCGATAAAGATCCACAAGCTTACCCCACCTGCCCGTATCTGTGTCTACCGTCATCAGCAACTAAGAGCAGAACTTAGGTATAGGCTGTGGGTACGCGCCCTATTGATATCACCCTGGACGAAAAGGCGCTATCACTCTGAGCGAGTCAGGTTCCAAGATGGCGGCGCACAAACGAGATCCTGACGGAGGCGTCTCGGCCTACGATCTCTGCGCTAATTCTTAGATTTAGGCAGGATTTCCCTTTTGTATTGGTCACGCAAGGCGTAGTCTGCGCGCTTTCCCGTCCCGTATACCGATTATGACTGATAACGTACCGTCGCCCGTGGCTTTTTCCACCCTGGGTTTGCCCACCTTCTTGCTTGAATCCCTCAACACCTTAGGGTACGAGGAGGCCACACCGATTCAGGTTGAAACGATCCCCGCACTACTGGAGGGCCACGATGTCGTCGGTATCGCGCAAACTGGTACGGGTAAGACAGCGGCATTCGCCCTGCCGGCTCTAGCCTCGCTAGACTTTAAAAAGCGGGTGCCTCAAATCTTGGTGCTGTGTCCGACGCGAGAGCTGTCAATGCAGGTCGCGGATGCATTTCGGACCTATGCAAAATCGTCAGCTGGTTGCACTGTCGTAACGCTTTGTGGCGGCAACGACATGCGGCAGCAACTCAAAAGCTTGAAGGATGGTGTGCATGTTGTTGTGGCAACCCCCGGCCGTCTGCTTGATCACCTTAAGCGCGGGACCGCAAACTTTAGCCAGGTAAAAACCGTTGTCTTAGACGAAGCAGACGAAATGTTGCGCATGGGTTTCATTGATGATGTGGATGAGATCCTATCTCAAACGCCCGCGGGTCGCAGGGTGGCGCTATTTTCAGCGACAATGCCGCCGCGTATTAGAGACATTGCGAGCAAGCATTTGGTCGACCCTGTTGAGGTTGCTATCGCGTCATCGGCGACGACGAATGCCAATATCGAGCAGTGTTATTGGCTGGTAAAAGGTACGAGCAAACTCGATGCACTGACCCGATTTTTAGGTGCCGAGGACACTGAGGGTGTGATTGTTTTTGTCCGCACTCGCGAGAGCACGGCTGCCATCGCCGAACAACTCCGCCAACGTGGTTTTAACGCGTCACCTCTAAACGGAGATATCGATCAAAAAACGCGGTTTAAAACGGTAGAGCAGCTGAAGGACGGTAGGATTGATATCGTCGTGGCAACCGATGTTGCCGCGCGTGGGCTCGACGTCGAACGCATTACGCACGTCATTAATTACGATATACCCTTTGATCGCGAGTCCTACGTACATCGTATTGGTCGAACGGGACGCGCGGGACGCCAAGGCAAGGCAATTTTGTTTGTGGCGCCGCGAGAAAAGCGGATGCTGAGTAACATCGAGCGTGTCACTAAGCAAACTGTGCGACAAATTCAGCTTCCATCGTTTGACGACATTGATAAAAAAGCGCGGGCACGACTAGTAACGCAGCTACGTCAGGGTCTCGATAGCCCGCCGCACCCTCGTGCGAGCGATGCCGTAGAACAGCTTGTCAGCGAGGGAAAGACACATCAAGAAATCGCGTTAGCCCTCGCGTCGATGATCATCGATGGCGCGGAGTCGCCCACTGCTAAAACATCGTCGAAGCATCCCGCAGCGGGCATTGAGAAAGCCTCTCAAGTACAGCGAGCGCCAACGCCGCTAAAAGACAAAAAAGGCAATGAGCGACAGGTGCCCCTGACCTATACCGCGAGCGAGCTAGGTCGAGCTCGCCCGCTTCGCGAGCACCCCGATGTCGTGATGGAGCGCTTCTGGTTAGCGATCGGTCGGAAACAGGGTGTTAAGGCGGGAGAAATTGTCGGTGCGATAGCCAATGAAGCGGGCATCGAAGGGCAATTTATGGGTAGCATCAATATCTTTGAGCACTACTCGACCATTGACTTGCCTGAAGGCATGCCCAAACCCATTCTCAAGCACTTGAAAAAAACACGGGTAAAAGGCGCGAATCTTGGCATTGTTCGCGTAGTGGACTCCTGCTCCGCGTAGACCTCTCTCTGCGACCCTTGTGGCCGTGCGAGAACGGCATTTTCCTCTAGAATTCTCACTTGGCTCATGAGACGCTCATGCGTGCTTCCTTGTCTGTGATTTAGCGGTCGCAGATAAGCTGTTAATAAAAATAAGGCGAAAACTCTCATACAAAGACTCGGGGACTACTAGCATGGATTTCCACTTTAATAACGTATGGACTGCCCTCTCTGACGCATTTCCGAATCGAGCGGCGCTCATTTGTGAGGAGAAGACCGTCACCTGGTCACAATTTAATGATCGGGCGGCGCGTCTCGCCAGTTTATTCGAGAAACATGGCGTCACGAACGGCGCGTCTGTGGGTCTATACATGCTCAACTGTAACGAGTACACGGAAGCCCACTTTGGATGTTTTAAGCAGTCCATATGCCCGGTCAACGTAAACTACCGTTATCGTGCAGAAGAGCTCATATACCTCCTGGATAACAGCGACTCTGAGGTCGTCATCTACCACGCTAGCTTTGCGCCCCGCATCACTGAAATAAAAAGCAGTCTGCCTAAAATCAAATTGTATATTCAGGTGGATGATGGCACCGATAATGAACTGCTGGACGGCGCGCTGGACTATGAGCGCGCCTTAGCAGAGTCTGCTCCCCAGCCATTTAAACCAAGCGCCTATGAAGATCGCTACATGTTGTACACCGGTGGAACGACTGGCATGCCGAAGGGTGTCATGTATGACAACGGCGCTTTGGCGCACTGGTTGTGTATTGGCGGCTATACGTCTCGCGGCTTGGCGCCACCGTCATCTATCGCTGATGTATTAGAAGGCGCACAAGCCATCACCGATATGAATGCAGTGCACCGAAGCCTACCGGCCTGCCCTCAGATGCATGGTACGGGTATGTGGATCGGAACAATGGTTGCACTCAACTGCGGAGGTACTGTTATCACTCAAAGAACACAGCACCTCGATGCAGACGCGTTGCTCCGGTGTGTCGTCGATAATGAAGTAACCGACCTCACCATTGTTGGGGATGCATTTGCGAGGCCGATTCTGGGTGCACTGGATGCGGCCTCAGCTGCAGGAAAGCCCTATGACCTCTCGCGACTCGGACAAATAGCCTCTTCAGGCGTGATGTGGTCCTCGGAGATAAAAGAGGGTCTATTGAGACACCATGACATGATGCTCAACGATATTATGGGGTCTACGGAAGGCTCAATGGGCGGCTCTCTTAGCACGCGGCAAAGCGCAGCCAAAACGGCGAAATTTGTTATTGCTGACTACGTTAAGGTATTTAACGAAAACGATGAGCCCGTTGCGCCCGGATCTGGCGAGATGGGTATGGTGGCAACGGCTGGAATCGTGCCGCGGGGCTATTACAAGGATGACGTAAAATCAGCGAATACCTTCCGCACCGTAAACGGTGTTCGCTACTCTTTTCCCGGCGATTTTGCCACCGTAGAGATCGATGGCAGCATCACCCTCCTCGGGCGAGGTTCGCAGTGTATTAACACCGGTGGCGAGAAGGTATTCACCGAAGAAGTGGAAGAGGCGATCAAACGACATCCTGATGTCGAAGACTGCTTGGT
>CAJYAI010000012.1 GCA_913064725.1 uncultured Alteromonadaceae bacterium
GTATCTGAAGCCTATCCACACACGATATTCGAGCCCTTTTTTACCACCAAGGATCATTTGGGCCACCTGGGCTTAGGTCTGACGCGCAGCCGCGACTTAGTAAGAGCGATGTCGGGGGAAATTACAGTCAACACTGCGCTAAAGGCGCCTGGGTTTGAGGTTGTCATTCAATTTCCGATGGCCTTGACCTCGTGATCTCCTCGATGACGTGGCTGTCACCCAAGCAACTGACTGTCGGATCGCTAGCGCTAATACTCGCAGTTTCAGTGCTCGCTGCCTTACCGATAACAGTGGGTTACTTGGATTTTGGTGTGTATCAGATATTTGCCTTCCTGTTACTGCGATTTGTCAGTGCTTGGCGAGTGAGCCTTTTCGGGATAGTCATTTTATCTGGTATCGCGGTCCTGACTACCCCGCCGGCTGGCCTATTTGTCGAGGCGGGTACGTTCTTTTTGCTGTTGTTTGCGTTGGACATTTTTGCCGGTAACGCACGCGCGGAACACCGCTTGATTACAGGCTTTCTTGCGTTGCTGTTGGTCTGCTTGCCATTGTTTTCGGCCGGACAAACGCTTATTAGTGACGGCGACATACTTGTCTCGACGACAATGGCAAGCGTATTCGTCATGAATACGAGCATCGCCTTGGTAATTGCGGAATCAGTCTGGATGGCGTGCTGCTTTATTTTCAACGGTTTTTTTCACAGAATTGCGCGCCATAACGAATTCGATCGCATTTCGGCACAGTCTTTCGGTACGGTCACTATCTGCGCTTGGATGACCATCATTTTCGCGCTGTTGGTGAACTTTAGAGCTGTTGCTGTCCAGACTGAGCTCACTACTAGTACGCGCCTCTTGGTTGACAGTTATGCGGAGACGCAGCTGCTCCTAAAAAATCGTCAGCAAGCTGCGCTGGCGGTGCGTGATGCGGAAGTTCGTCTTTCTGGTCTCAAAAGCCCGTGGATATCGGTGAGCGAGCGTTATGTTTTAGTGGGCCTTGACGTCGATGAAGGCAGCGCGGTTCTTAGTGACGATGCCTTAGTCAGCAGTGAGCGCGTTGTCATCAGTGAGCGCCGTGACAGTGCCGAGGATATCCTTGCCGCGCTTTACCAGCAGTTTGATAAGTTTAAGTATCGGGCGAGCATGGGTCGTGAATTTGCTGAGCTATCGTCTCCGCTTTTTTTACGCGTACACAATGAGCAATTGCCGGTGTATACGGCCGTACTAGGCGAGCAAATACTATTTGCCATCGACACAATACGGATGCTCGATGACGAGATCAGCGATATGAATACCTCGGATCTTGAAATTCGTAAGATCGCGGTGGCCGATCTGACCACCTTTGGACTCCCGCCGGGCGGATCGCAAATAATAGACGTTGATTGGATGGGAGGCGTCGTTTGGAACGCGGATGCTTTCAATACCAATGCAAACACGCGGTTGGGACAGCTGAATCCAGAATCTCGTTTAACTGTCCCCATATCAGCTGGCTTGAGAGAAAAGTTAAGTTTGGAACTACACCCTAGCGACACTGTGGTGATCGACTTAAAGGTGTGGCCGCTACTGCAGGGCTTTTTTGCTGGCGTGATTAATTTTACGGTCTTAATGTCGCTGGTGATGCTGCTGACATCGCTCCTCGCATCGTGGATTTTTAATCGGATGGTCGCGCCCATCAACGAGGTGGTCGAGGACGCAGAGCAACTTAAACGGCGAAAAGAGCGAGGCTTTGCCGCTGATACGAATGCAAGCCGAGACGCACTGCAATTTAAAACGTTTTCAGCCGAGTTTAGTCGCCTGCAGGAAGCTTTTTCTTGGCTGTCCCAGGAGGTCATAACCGCTGATCGGCAGACACAATCTGCCGTAGGTGGCTACGAGGCGCTTTTGGGTGCATTGCCGCTTGGCGTGATGGAGATTGATGGCGACTATCAGCTGCGCTTTCGAAACGACGCAATGTTGCTATTAACGGGCGACAGCGCCTCGGCATCATCTCAACTGCGCCAGCGAGCTGAGGAGATTTTCGAGTCTGGTGAGACGATCGAGGAGTACACATTGCAGCTACCCGATCACTCACATCGATACCTGTTGTTGGCGATAACGCCACGCCAGGGGCTTGATGGAGATGTTTCAGGATTTTGGCTGCTGGTGACCGACCTTACCCAGCAAAGGGAGATGGATGCGCACCTTCTCCAAAGCTCGAAGCTTGCGACGTTGGGTGAAATGTCAACCGGTATGGCACACGAGCTTAATCAGCCACTCAACGTCATAAAGCTGGCGTTGAGTAATATTGCAAATAGTCTTGCCAAGGGCCGTATGACGGAAGAATCGCTCAAGAACCGACTCGACCGAATGAACTCTGCGGTTGATCGTGCAGCCACGATTATTGACCACATGCGCGCATTTGGGCGCGTAGCGGGCGATGACTACCAGCCCTTTAATATTTCGTCATCGGTATCGGCTGCCTGTGATCTTGTTATTGAACCTATGGCCTCAAAAGGGATTGCGGTGCAGAATCGTATCGACGAGGCGACTTGGGTGATGGGCAACACCATTCAGTTTGAGCAGGTGATGATCAATATGATGAACAACGCGCGAGATGCGATTACTGAGCGATCTACTACCGGCGCTATTACCCTCACGCAAACAGTGAGCGATGGGTTCGTCACCATTGCCATTGAGGATACGGGTGGTGGTATTCCCCATGAGGTTTTGCCGCATATCTTCGAGCCTTTCTTTACAACAAAACCGGTCGGAAAGGGAACTGGTTTAGGTGGATCGATCAGTTACGGCATCATTCAGGATATGCAAGGCGATATTTGGGCTGAAAATACAAAAGATGGCGCCAAGATTTCCATTCGCTTGCCGGTCCATGAGGACTCAGTAAAGACGTCCTCCGAGGAGGCTAGATGACTACATTAAAAGTTTTGATTGTTGATGATGAGCCCGACATAAGGCTTGAACTTAGTGATTTCATCGAAGAGATCGATTTTGAGTGTGTCGTCGCCGCCAATGGCGAGGAGGCGTTGGCGACTTTCAAGCAGGACGACGCCATTCACATTGTTCTGTCTGATCTAACCATGCCAGGAATGACCGGCTTGCAGTTGTTAGAGCGCATTGCTAAGGACCTAGACACCAAAGACCGAATACGTCGATTTCTATTGATGACGGGTAACGGCGACATACATTCAGTGGTCGATGCAATGCGTTTGGGCGCCTCCGAATTCATGCTAAAGCCGTTAGACCTCGTTCGTCTTGAGGACATCATGATGGAGGCCAGAGAATTCGTTATTTCTGAGCGTTTTAAGTTATTAAACGCTCAGGCGAAGGAGGCTCAACTTGCGGCAAGTGAAGTTGAGATAAGCGCACTTAACCGAGGCATTAAAAAAGCGTATGCAGAAGCGCTGGCTTGTTTGGCGCGTGCTGCAGAATATAAAGATCCCGAAACTGGCGCGCACATCACCCGTATTGGCGAGTATGCAGCGTGTCTTGCCTCTGAGCTTGGCTGGTCTGCCGATCAGTGTGAGATGTTGCGCCTTGCAGCTCCATTACACGATGTCGGGAAGGTCGCGACGCCCGACGCAGTCCTATTAAAAGAAGGTCCGCTGACAGATGACGAGTTTGTCACAATGCGAAAACATCCAGAGTTTGGGTATGAGGTCTTATCCATGTCCGACTACCCAGTTATGACAATGGCCGCGCGAATTGCACTCAATCACCATGAGCGCTGGGATGGGGGTGGTTACCCTAGAGGGCTTAAAGGAAATGAAATTCCGATAGAGGCATCCATTACGACATTGGTAGACGTGTATGATGCCCTCAGATCAGTGCGCCCTTACAAGCCCGCCATGACGCACGAGCAAGCAATGCGTATTATCCTAGAGGGTGATGGAAGGACGCATCCCGACCATTTTCGGCCCGATGTGCTGAAGGCCTTTAAGACGGCCAATCAAGCAATGAACGCGATCTTTGAATCGATGGCAGATCCAGAGTGATTAGGTTTCAGGAGTATATGCATTGAACGCTTTGATCGTTGAAGACAGTGTCACGCTCTGCGCTATTTATGAGTCCTATCTCAGCGGTATTGGTCTCAATATAAACGCGGTTACGACGTTGTCTGAAGCGAAAAATGCCGTACTGCGATCTCGTCCAGACTGTGTGCTGTTGGATATTGAATTACCGGACGGTAATGGACTTGATTTGCTGGCTGATCTGGAAGCGCTTGAGCCCCGACCCATTACCATCGTCATGACTGGCCATGGGAGCGAGTGGGCCGAGCGCGCGCTTGCAAAAGGTGCCGCCGACTTTTTGGCAAAGCCCTTTGACTCCATTCGCTTACGCGTTACGGTACAAAATGCGATGCGGAGAAAAGAGCTTAATGATCGCATTGATTCGCTGTCGGACCAACGGGATCGACTAGGCGGTCTGGTGGGTGGTTCACCCGTGATGCGAGGAGTCTACGATGCGGTGGAGCGGATCGCAGCGACAGATGGCACCGTTCTGATAACGGGTGAGAGTGGCACGGGTAAGGAGTTGGCCGCGCGCACAGTTCACAGTTTGTCGGCCAGAGGCCAAGAGCCTTTTATCGTATTGGACTGCGCTGCAATCTCGGGGGCGGCTGTTGAGCGTGAGCTTTTTGGTGAGATACCCCGAGGTGGCTCGGTGGGTTGGCTGCATAGCGGTTTAATTGAGCGCGCTAACGGCGGTATACTTTTTCTCGATGAGATTTCGGAACTGGATTACGCCGCGCAGTCATTGTTCCTTCGGTTTTTGGAGAGCGGTACGTTTCGATCGCTTGGTTCGGACACGGATACTGAAGCAAATGTTCGGGTTATTGCCGCTACTAACCGGGATCCACTTGAGGAAGTTCGCGCCGGCCGTTTGAGAGAAGATTTGTATTACCGCCTGCAAGTATTCCCGGTTCGCTTACCCGCGCTGAGGGAGCGCCTCGATGATCTACCTCTTCTCGTTTCTACCATCTTAGAACCGTTGTTGGCGAGGACAAGAAAGACACTCAACCCGCTGTCAGAGGGTGTTTTAAGGCGTCTGTCTGCCTATGCCTGGCCGGGTAATATTCGGCAGCTGGAGAATTTATTGCAGTGGGTCGTCATCATGTTAGTCGGTAACGATGTCACGGTAGAGATTATTGATAGGGCCATAGTGCAGTTCGATAACAGCACTGAGCGCGCCGCTCCAACCAAAAGCACTCCTGTCGATAACACACCAAAGCACAATGAGATCAGGCCACTATGGCTTGTTGAGAGAGAGGCCATAGAAGCGGCGGTTGAGGCGAGCGATGGTAATGTCAACCGAGCAGCCACCCTGCTAGAGGTAGCACCATCAACCATCTATCGAAAGATGCAGGCTTGGACTGACGAAAAAAACGATCAATAGAGCCTTGTAGGAGGAAGCGAGACGTGTACGGAGTGATCAATAAGTCGTTGCGAGAAATGGTGCTTGACGGCCATGGTGAGCTGATTTGGGACCAGGTTATGGCCAAGGCCGGCGTGCCCAGTGATAGTTTTCTGTCTATGCGCAGTTATGACGACGAAATTACATTTCGTCTCGCGGTAGCGTCATCGGATGTGCTCGGTATTGACGTGGATACGGCGCTGCATGCGTTTGGCGAGCATTGGGTTAATCACACGTTGGCCAAAGAGTATGATGCGCTCGCGCGCTCTACTGGCAGTACGATGCTCGAGTTCCTCACTAATTTGAATGCCTTGCACGATCGGATCAGTACGACGTTTCTCGATTATCAACCGCCGGAGTTTAGGGTGAGTGCGCTTGAGGCTAACCGGATGGATGTGCAATACATTAGCCATCGTGAGGGCTTGAATAGCTTTGTTGCAGGGTTGCTTGTCGCGCTCAGCAATCGTTTTAATGAACCAATGACCATTGAAGAGATTGAAAGCTTGCCGGTTGAGAGTGGCACCCACACCCGATTCAAGTTGTTGATGGCAGTCTGAGTCGCATTACGATGGGGCAATGGGATCTACTCAATCAATTATTTACGGTTGTAGTGGAGTTCGATGCCACGGGTGAAGTGACGCGCGCGAGCCCGCTGGTCAGGGAGCGGTTTCAGCTCGCGGATAACGAAGCTTTCGATTTTTTCGGCTCGTTCGAGTTCAAGCGCCCAGCACGTTTTGCGGGCGAGTTGCACGAGGCAATAGCATCTCCTGGACGATTGTTTTTGGGGCATTGCGAGGCGGCAAAACTCGCGATCCGAGGTCAAATAATTCCTGCTGAGGACGATTCTGGTTCAGCTTGGTTTACCGGCGTGCCGTGGTTGGCCTGGGTGCGAGACCACTATGGGGAGGAGCTTCTGCATTTCAACGATTTCCCTCCCCATGATTCACAGATGGATCAATTGCTATTGCTCTCTTCGCAGCAGCGTATGCTGGAAGATCTTCAGGAGGTCAATGGTGATCTGCAAGAAGCAAAGGTGGCTTTAGAGGGACAGGCAGGCATTCGTCAAAACTTTTTCAATCGCGTGAGCCACGAGGTCCGCACGCCGCTGACCGGGATAAGTAGCGCCTTAGCGCTGTTACGTGATGGTCTATCGGACCCAAAATCGCGAGCTTTGATAACCATGGCCGACGCGAGTGTTGATCGGGCGATTGAAGTCGTGAACTTTGCTTTGGGTGATGCCTCGGGTGATATGAAGGACCAGGACGCTCTCGCGGTAGCAGTCGATTTGCGCCACCTTGTCGCTAAAGTCGCCAAACTATTTGAGGCCGGTGCGCTAGAGAAGGGACTGACACTGGAAACACAGGTGGATGATGCACTGTCAGCGAGCTACTGGTGCCCGGACCTGATCGTTCGGGAGGCGCTCATCAATCTTGTTAGCAATGCGGTCAAATTTACCGAGACAGGTTGGGTGTCTCTCAGCGTGAAGCTAGAGAACCCTTCGGTAGAGACGGGGGGGCATCAGATTATATTCACTGTTGCTGATTCAGGCCCCGGTATACCCGCCAACCTCAGGAAGACAGCGTTCGCCCCATTCGAAACAGGGATCACCCAAGAGACACGTCACGGTGGCGGGACGGGCTTAGGGCTGAGCTCTACGGAGGCGGCGCTAAAACGTATTGGAGGCTCTATTTCGTTAGGCGACTCCCACACCGGTGGTGCCATGTTCTCCATTGATCTCACGCTTCAGATCTGTGCAGACAGCCCCCAAATTGAGACTGATGAGGTGGCTGAGCAAGTTTATGTCTTTGATCACAGTTTGCTCTTATTAGATGACTCGCCCACCAATTTAAGCCTCAACGGTCAGTTGTTGGAAAGTATCGGTTTCTCGGTGACGCGCGCTGCATCGGGGAGTGAGGCCCTAGCCATCGCAGAATCTTCTGTTGAGCCCTTTGATGTGGCACTACTGGATATTAATTTGCCGGATATGACTGGCTATGAGGTGGCTGAAAAGCTCGCGACACTCCCGGCATGTAAGCATACGGTTCTGGTGGCGCTAAGTGCCTATTCAGAAGCGAAGGAGAAGCAAGAAGCCGCTGATGCGGGCATGGTCGCGTTTGTGACCAAGCCCTTCAAGCGTGATGCCATAGCGGCCTTATTGGCATCGATGCTGACCATGACTGAATTTGAGCGGTCAGGCAGTTCCTCGTCAGAGCAGCAGGCCGATGCCGCTTTCGAGCCTATGGACGTTGCCGAAATGATCGAGCTAATGGGGGGAGAGGCTGTGGTGACGCTGGCCAATACGCTTGAGGTTGAGGGATTAGAAAACCTGCAGGGCTTGAGATCTGCACTTGTCGCCATGGAATATCACACGGCTGAGCGGGAGGCGCACACCTTAGCGAGTAGTTGCCTCGCCTTGGGTCTTGTCAGTGTGGGTAGGCAGCTGCGTCAGGTCGAATCTGATATGCGTGATGGCAATCGCCCTGATGCGTCCGTGGTTCCCGGGCTGGAATTGATGTTTACCGAGGGCTTGGCGAATTTGCGAGACCACCTCAACGGTCTGCAGAGCAGATGAGAGCAGCGAGCGTGTCGGCGGACCCAGCAGTAGGTTTTGCCATTTGAAAGCCGTAGTTTGCAGTGCCATCTCAGATGATTTTTCCGGGGTGAGAGTGGCAGACCTAGCTTTGCCCGATCCTGGTTTCGGTGAGGTCAGGGTTCGTGTTCTTGCGGCAAGCTTGAATTTCCCCGATTTACTACTGTGCCAAGGCAAATACCAACTTAAATTGGATCCACCGTTTACACCGGGTATGGATGCTGCCGGTGTTATTGAGGCAGTGGGTGATGGCGTGAGTGATTGGCAAATTGGCGATGCTGTGGTGTGCGGAATGCGTTTTGGTGCACTGGCCGAGTACGTTGTGATCAGCACACAACATCTGCAGAAAAAACCAGAGCAAATGAGCTTCTCTGAAGCCGCGTCCTATCAAGTTGCATACCTCACCGCTTATGTCGCGCTCGTGTGCCGGGGTAATTTGCAAGCCGGTGAGACTCTACTCGTGCATGGTGCGAGTGGCGGTGTTGGTATGGCCGCTGTGGATATTGGGAAGCTGCTCGGTGCCAAGGTGATCGCCACCGGTGGCAGCGATGAAAAGTTGCGACAGGTGTCTGATTACGGAGCTGATTACGTTTTCAATACAAAAGACGGTTTCCGTCACCAGGTCAAAGAGCTGACTGACGGGCAGGGCGCAGACGTCATCTATGATCCCGTCGGGGGGGATATTTTTGATGAGAGCACGCGGTGTATCAATTTCAATGGACGCTTATTGGTGATTGGCTTTGCCGGTGGTCGAATCGCTACGGTGTCAGCGAATATCCCATTGATCAAAGGTTTTTCCGTGATGGGCGTCCGTGCTGGAGAATACGGTCGTCGATTCCCGGAAAAGGGCATTGCTAATGTGAAGGCTATTTGGGACTGGGCGCGTCAGGGCAAAACCCGGCCGTATGTTCATAGCGAGTTACCGCTGTCCGACATTATCGAGGGTTTTCATAGGCTTCAGCGCAGAGAGGTCGTGGGTAAGCTCGTGATGAAGCCAAGTGAGGCTTGATGCTGATGAGGTATAACAAAGACTGATGAAGCGATTGCACTCACTCAATTGATCAGTAGTGCATGCGCCCACCCAAGGACACTGGGTGTCATACCGGCCACCCGAACTCGTTCATATTAACTTTAAGTCCCTTGACTCGGATCCCTTCTGCGCGCAGTCGACGTTTGGCGAGTTCAGCTCTCGGGCAGGTAATGGTGCCGTCGTGACCCAGCACACGATGCCAGGGAACAGTGGTATCCGACGGCAGCTGTCCGAGTATTCTGCCAACCCACCGAGCTCTTCGCGGATAGCCCGACGCAGCTGCGATTCGTCCAAACGAAGAAACTTTCCCCGCTGGGATGCTGTTGACTGTGAGCAGTAGTCGCTCTTGCGGCCTGTCAGGCTCGTGACTAGTCACCAATTCTCACGCGCCCAACGCGATTTGAACTGCTCTGATGAATTAGAAGATCGCCGTCGCGCGTTTTCCACGTATGTCGGATGATGCCAACACCTGAGGGAATGGCCCAGCTTTGGAAGCGCTCACTTTCAGGATCAAAGCGAACTAAGGCATCGGGTCGCATACCGCTCTCGTTATACCAAACAACGTCATCGATCACAGTCATGGAGTAGGGATGTGATGTGGCCCCGCTCGGTGAGTCCCATTGTGTGACCGCGCCGGTTTCCACATTGAGCCGACCTATTTTTCCGAGACTTGAGTTAACAAACCAGACATTGCCATTACTGTCGAGATCAAGCCGCCGTATACGGGTCGCCTCATCGGGAATATCGTAATATGACAGCGACAGCGTTTGAGGGTCCATTCGGCCAATGGCGTTTGTGCCGTTAAAGGCAACGAACAGATCGCCGTCCTTGCCAACTTTAATGCCGTAAGGTTTACGGCGTGTGTCTACTTCGATGAGGTCGCCTGTTTTAGGGTTTAGCCGACCCAGCATATTCGAGTGCTGGCTGGTGAAGTACAAACTGCCATTGGGATGAAATACTGCGGTGTGGGGGTCTCGCGCTTGAGTTGGGAACTCCTTAATGCTTCCGTCCGCAGGATTTAAGCGGCCGATAGTGCCGTTACTGTTTCCCGTGTACCAAATGAATCCCTCGTCATCTGGGACGATCGAGTGAGGCCGTGCCGAGCTCGGTAATGGGAACTCGGTCATCTTGCCTGTATCAGGATCGAGACGCCCCACCAGTGATGCCCACATGCCGGTCCACCAGATGGCACCATCGGGCGCCTCAATGGGGTCGCGCGTTCGCTGACCGAGTGTTGGCGTAATCCACTCGTCAATCACGATATTGGTGCTGCCAGGCACCAGGATAGGGGCCTTGCTGGGCTTATGAGGGTGGTTTGTCGCCAAATACCGACTGACAGCCTCATCTCTTGCTGGCGATAGCGTGACCATGCTGGCAATCAAATGAGACCACTCCTGGGGCGTGTCGTAGCCTTGGGCTAAGTCGAGATACCGTAGTCCGTGACACGCTGAACAGGTTTCAGCGATGTCGGTTTTCACGTCGTAGTCAGGACTGGGTACGCTGACGTCCGCCTGAGCAATACCCACCCAAAGTAAGCTGAGCGCAGCATAAAATCGCATGACTAGACTCTGAGCAGTGTGCAGATTTTGTTCCCTGATGGATCGCGTAAGTAGGCGAGATAGATGGCGCCCATATTACTCTCCCGAACTCCGGGGGGATCCTCACAATCAGTACCGCCATTAGCCAGTCCAGCCGCATGCCAGGCGTCCGATGCCTCTACACTAGGCGCCGAAAAACCTATGGTGCTGCCATTCCCTGCAGTAGCAGGCTGTCCATCAATCGGCGTTGATAGGGCAAATAAGCCAGTATCCGTGATGTAAAAAACACGGCCTTTTGGATCTATAACCCCAGGCCCATAACCCAAGGCGCCGAGTGTCGCGTCGTAAAATCGTTTGGATGCTTCGATATCTGTGGCGCCGAGCATAATGTGACTGAACATGGGCTTTTCCTGTTAATACATTGACGGTGGGGTAAGGCTACTCAAGGCGAGCAAAGTTTGTCGAGCGTTTGTTTCCGGGAACTGTGTGGCTCGCAATGAAGTGGTCTCTGGGCCAAAGCGATTCCCAGACGCTCGACGTCGTACTGAGGCATTCTTGCCGCCTCGCATTAGCAGAAGCACTCCGCGCCATATAGACAAATACCTAGCCTCTCATTGGGATAGGTGCGCTTTATCGGACTGAGAAAGGCGCCTTCACCGATAAAAGAGGTCCCCTAGGTTCACCAGCAGTGGTGCTAGGCTGCAGCCGGTAGGCCGCTGCATGAAGGTGCTCACTCAGGCGCCACTGAGTTCAACTGGGACTCCATTTATCGCAGCATTGCCCGAGAGTTGATCCAAGAAGTGTTCGTCAGTTATGTCATTACAGCTGACGCCCGCGTTCGCATTCGCAATCGCTGAGCGCGTGCCTTTCAGTCCATGGCCATACCCATGGGGCAAACTGACCACACCTGGCATGACTTCATCCGAGATCATCAATGTTGTTGATAATTGACCTACACGACTGCTGATGGTGATCTGCATACCTGTTTCCCAGCCTTCTTCAGCAACATCATCAGGGTGCATCAGTAAATGGTAACGCGGCTTTCCCTTAACCAGTCGCTGGTGATTATGCATCCATGAATTATTATCTCGAACGTGTCTCCGGCCAATCAGACGGTATCCGCGGCTGTTGTGTGTTTTATCGGATAGGAGGCGCTTGATGTCAGCTAAGACCTCTGGGACCGCTAATGCAATGCGCTTGCCCGGCGTTTGCAGTCGCTGCGGACACGTGGGTTGAAGTTCACCTAGATCGATCCCTGACGGATTCGCGCGTAATGTGTCTATGCTCAGTCCCCACCCAGAGTCATCTCCGTAGGGTCCGTTGCGAAGTGCTGCATCGACTATCTTGTGGGGTGCCAAGTGCGGCACTGACTCGACCCCTAGGCGGTCAGCTAATCGATCGCCGAGTTCGGCAAAGATTTCCCAGTCATGAAGCGCACCCTCTGGCTTAGAAAAAACCGCAGGGCTGTAGCGTGACGTGTTACGAATCGCGAGATTGTGAAAAGCAATATCGTAGTGATCATGCTCAAGTGGTGATGTTGGCGGTAAAATGATGTCGGCGTGGCGCGTGGTTTCATTAAGTGCCGGATCGAGCGAAATCATAAAGTCGACTTCTTCGAGTGCCTCATCAAGTGCGCGTCCATTTGGCGTCGACAGAACTGGATTGCCCGCGCCCGTGAACATGACTTTGATTTGGCCCTCGCCGGGTGTGCGGATTTCGTCAGCAAGCGCTGCGGCAGGAAGTTCATAGTTAAACTCAGGTAGGCCGCGCCCCCGACTGGTAAATCTAGCGAAGCCACCGGGACTCGAGTTCACAACCTGATCCATAGCCGGTTGAGTGAACAAACTACCTCCGGGCTTATCAAGATTGCCCGTGAGCACATTGATCACTTGAATGGCCCACTGGCACAAGGTGCCATAGGCTTGCGTACTCACACCCATCCGCCCGTAACAAATTCCGGCCTCAGCCGCCGCTAACTCATGAGCAATACGAACGATCTCAGATGCGCTAATGCCCGTTGCCTCTGAGCCCCACTTGGGCGTCAAGGCCTGAACAGCCTCGCGTACCTCATCAATGCCATCAGTGAAGTTGGCCAGAGGACCCAGAGCGACGAGACTATCTCGGAATAAGACATGGATAATGGCAAGCAAAAATGCCGCATCTGTTCCCGGTCGGATGAAGTGATGCTCGCTCGCGAGTTCTGCCGTCTCTGTTCGTCGTGGGTCTATTACCACGAGTTTACCGCCACGGGCAGTCAAGTCCTTAATGCGGCGGCGGACATCTGGCACGGTCCATATGCTGCCATTGGAGGCCAGCGGATTGGCGCCGAGCATTAAAAAGTAACGCGTCCGGTCAATGTCAGGGATGGGGTTTAGTAGCATGTGCCCAAACATCCACATCGATACCAGGTGGTGGGGTAGTTGATCTACTGAAGTTGCAGAAAACCGGTTGCGCGTTCGTATGTGTCGGAACAGGTTTCGCTGGTGGGTGAGCATGCCGTAGTTATGCACTGAGGGATTGCCAAAGTACGCGCCCACCGCGTCAACTCCGTGTTGTTGAATAGCAGATGCTAGGGCATCAGCGGCCAGATCTAAGGCTTCAGACCACTCGATCTCCTCATGCTGGTATTCGCCCGCCACGGTTCGGATGCGTTTCAAGGGCTTGCGCAGGCGATCGGGATCCTCATGAATGTCTTGAAGCGAGATGGCTTTGGGGCAGACATGCCCCCGACTCAGTGGGTCGTCTTGATCGCCACGGATATCAACCACTTTGCTCCGCTCGGTTTTGATCACCAGGCCACACATGGCCTCACACAAATGACATACGCGGTGGTGAACCTCAATTGATCCTTTCGTCATCCTTTCGTTACCTCGTCCGGTGTCTCTAGCAGCTTACCGTGCGCGACCGTTGGGAGTAAGCCGGAAATTGAGCTCATAACTTAGTTGCTGTCCTGAAGCGATTTTATATACGCATTGGTACTGAACTCACGACCGAGAAATTTGGCCACAAATTTTTCCGCGGGTTCGCTTCCGGCAGCTTGCAAAACATTGCGCCGATAATCGCTCGCTATATCGGTATTGCGCAGTCCACCCTCTTCAAACCGAGAGAACAAGTCAGTTGCAATCGCGAGTGACCATTGATACGTGTAGTAGTTGGAGCTGTAGCCATTGAGGTGCCCGAAGTTCGCGTAAAAGTGAGTGCCCGGGAGGTGCGGGTAGGCCGCATACCGCGCCTCAAGCTCCTTCATCAACGTATCAAGATCGAACGATTCGGGATGTCGGTTATAGAAGTTGAGCGATAAATTCGCATAGTAAATCTGCGTCGCCGTGCCGGTAGCTCGGCCAAAGTGTCGTGCTCGAGCCATTTTTTCGACCAATGCTTCCGGGATGGTCTCGCCCTGTTGGTTTACTGCAAACTGGCTTAGCGTCTCGTAGTCCCAAATCCACTCTTCGAGCATTTGTGACGGCGCCTCAACAAAGTCACGCTCCATCGACATTCCTGCAATGGGAGACCACTGCTGTGTACTTGCGAACATGTTGTGTAATAAATGGCCGAACTCGTGAAGGAATGTTTCCACCTGACTGTGTTCCATCAGTCCTTTGGGGAAATTCTGAGCTAGTCCAGACATGGGAATCTGCTTGTCCTTGATGCCTGTCCGCAGCGTCCAGTGTGCAGCGTGCTGGTACTTAAATGGACGGGGATGGTTGTCCATATAGAACCGACCCAAGAGCTCGCCGTTTTCCTTTATTTGGAAGGTCTCGACATCCTCATGCCATGTCGGGGTATCCCAAGACTCGATTTCGACACCGAATAAGTCTTCCGTCAGTTTGAAAATACCGTCCCGAACCCGATCGTATTGAAAATACGTCCGCACCTCTTGAGCATCGAGGGCGTAGTCTTCCAAGCGCAGTAGGTTCTGAATGTAGGCTGATTGCCATACCTCTACCGAAGTGGCGTTTGGCTCATCTTTTTTGAGGCGAGCCAACATGACGGCGAGTTCGTCGCGCACGGGACCCTCAAGCGCCTCTCCTATGCTGTTAAGAAATGCTTGTGCTTTATCGGGTGAGCCAATCATCTGACTATCCATGGACAGCGCGGCGTAGGACTCGAACCCCAAAATGTCAGCTAAGTCGTGCCGTTTGGCAATCAATTGCGCGAGAAGCACTTTGTTGGCGGGATAGCCGCGGGATCTGGCTTTTATTCGCAGCGCCTTGCGAAGCTGATCGCTTTTGGCGTAGGTCATCACCGGATACAGGTCGGGATAATCCGTGGTGATCGTGACGAGACCTGCGTCATCCGCAGGATGCGAGTCGATGTAATCTTGGGGCAAGCCCTCGAGTTCACTTGCTGGGACCGTAACAGACCCCACATCCTCTCGTATGTTCTTATCGAACTCGTTACCGATGGCAGTGATTTCATTTTGCAGTTCGCGGATTTTTTTTCGGGTTTCCTCATCCTTGTCCACGCCATTGCGCCGGAAGTCTGCCAGTGTCTTGACCACCATATATCGCTCAACCTCAGTTAATTGAGAGATATCTATGGCGGCTACACGATCGTAATAGGGGCGTGATAAGTCGGTTTGTGAGAAGAAGTCTGATTGTTGTTCACTGCAGGCGTTAGCGGCAGCGCGAATGTCGGCATCGGGGTGAACCGAACGCAGGTGCCAGACATCCCCAATGGGCGCTAATGCATCACTGACCTTCTCGTATTGACCAAATACGCTAGCAACTGTGGCTTCACCTGTCTGGGCTTCGAGTGCGGCGAATTCAGAGTATGCCCGAGCCAGAGCTGTCTCACAGTCAGCTGCTATCTGCTCTGCAGAGGCGGTAGCCCTTATGCCATTAATTCGTTTGGTATTCTGCGAGTCTTCGGACGTATTCTGGCTGCATCCTGCCAGTGCGCTGATACAAATTAGCGAAGTGAATGAGAAGAGTGCACGGAACATTGCTAAATCCTTAGGTAGAAGCTACGTCCAAAGCATAATATGTTTTTCGAGAGAGTGTATTGCTCAAGTTTCTAGGCTTTTCCTTACAGCATTGAAGCCCGAACATTATTTGGATCACGTGACCCTAAACGCATGAGGGTTGCGTTCAGGCACCCCTTACTAACAGCAAGGAGTACGCACCTGGTCGCTCAGTAATAGTAGACGCTAGACTCTTATGTTTGGCTGCCAAAGCTGAGGCCTGTTAACGAGGCCCGCTTCGTCTGAGTTAGCCATGCGCTGGGCAATACTGTTTAATAAATTCTTCGTGGCCAGGTAGCTTGGCTACATTCTGATTAACTGAGGTAGCGACCTTCGCCAACTCCGCTTTCAATGATTCGGCTGGCAATATTCGAGTTGCACCGTGCGTATGTTTTGGAAAAAGCCCCTGACCAAACATTACCTGAATCCAGGAGTGCGAGCGAAACAAATTGGCTTGGTCTGGCCAAACATAGCCGTTTTCCCGGAACATTTCTATGCGGTGAGCAAGAGTATCTGGAATCTCCATGGTGCGGTAAAAGTTCCAAAACTCGCTGTCATCGCGTTGTGTCTGTTTATAGTGAAGAATGATGAAATCACGCACCGCCTCCCACTCAGTTTGGGTCTCCTGATTAAACTGTTCGGCTAGCGGCGCCATCGCGCCGGCAAACGGAAATAGTCGCATCAGTCGGACCAACGCAGTATCAATCAAGTGGATACTGGTTGACTCGAGTGGCTCTACAAACCCGCTTGATAATCCTATTCCGACACAGTTTCTATGCCAGGCACTTACCCGCCGCCCTGTTCTGAACTTAATGGCTCGTGGCTCAGTGATAGTCGGGCCTGTAACATTGTTGAGCAAGGTGGCTCGAGCTTCATCGTCAGAGCAAAAGCGGCTACTATAAACCAATCCGTTACCTGTGCGGGTTTGCAGCGGAATTCTCCACTGCCAGCCTATGTCGTGGGCGATAGCACGTGTATACGGAGACGGACTTTCGGTGCTTTCCGTTTGCACCGCGAAGGCGCGATCAGAAGCTAGCCAGTGGCCCCAGTCCTCGAACTCAACATTGAGAGCATCGCCAAGCAAAAGACTTCTGAAGCCGGTGCAATCAACGAAAAAATCACCCACGAGATTTCTCTCATGGTCTAGCTTTAACGCTGCGATATTACCAGTCTCTTTATCTACAACAACCTCATCAATTTTTCCCTCGACCCGGCGTACGCCAAGCGCCTCGCTTTTTTGTCGCAGAAATCCCGCATAGGCGGTGGCGTTCAAATGGAAGGCGTACGTTAGTGGCGTATCTCCCACCTTTTTCGCAAACTTGCCAGCTTCAGCAGCTTTTAACTCTAGGCAGTAGTCCTCCAATTTTCCACCGAAACCGTTGGCATTAGCTTCCAGCCAATACTGATGGAATTCAACTAGCCAATTACTTTGTCCTATTTCGCCAAACGTGTGCGCATAGCTTTCGCCGGGGGCACCCCAGTTGTCGAAGACGATGCCGAGTTTAAACGTTGCTTGGGTTGCACGCATGAACTCGCGTTCTTCTATCCCGAAAAACTGATGAAATCTGTGCATGGTGGGGACAGTGGCCTCACCCACTCCCACGGTACCGATTTCATCGGATTCAATTAGTGTAATATCTAGCGATTTGCCTAGGCGTTTGGCTAAACTGTAAGCAGTTAACCAGCCAGCAGTCCCACCACCAGCGACGATCACGCGCGTTTTCGTTTGCATCGTATGTTCCCTTAAAGCCGCCCACGGGTCTGTCAAGCAAACCCGCAGGTTCTCTTAGCCTGCTTCCTTCCTATTTTAACCAATCGAACAGCGCACTGATCAGGTAAATAGGCGATATTTCTCTTAAGAAGCTGTCCCCTTGGCTTCCTCTTCTAGTTCGAGAGCCCTGTAACCGCCTTGCGCTCGGAAATAAAAGAGTAGAATCAAGTAGCTCACTGCCAACGTTAGTGGCACTAATGCAGTCCACCTGAGAGCAGTTTGTCCCCCGCGAATTGAGGCGTCCTGAAGAGCGGCGCGCTCTCTGGCTTGAGTTGGGGTCAATTCGGATGGGTCTTTCGCTAAAAGTACGCCGACTTTTGCACCGTCCATACCCTCGGTTTTACTAAAGAAGAGGAATCCTTGCTCATTGTCCGAGACATACTCTTGATAAATAGCGGGGTTCTCTTGTCGAACAACTTCTGTTGTAAAATAGTCTTGTTTGTAGCCAATCCCGGGACCGCCCAGCAGTCCAGCCGAGAGCATTCCTATACCGCCCACAGCGCCCAGAGTAAGGGCACCACCTTTGGGGAAGCGCTCAGATACCACAGCTAGCATGGTCGGCCAGAAAAAAGTTTTCCCTATGCCGTATATCGTAGCGGCTACGAGTATGGCAGCACCGGTAGCCACGGAGCCCAACATGAACAGGCCGATGGTCGCCAGTACCGCACTAGCAAATAGCAGTCCCATGGGGTTGATGCGATGAACGATCGGGCCGGCGAAAAATCTTAATACAAACATAAGCGCTGATGTATAAATGAATAGCAAGAATGCGTCGCCAGCGATAACGTATTGCATGATGTTGATTATCCAACTGTCCGTTCCAAGTTCTACGTAGCCTATGCAGGCTTGCAGAAATAAAAGGAAGAGAAAAATGGGTGCAGCAAATTCTTTCAGCATGGAGCTATAGCTTGCGCCAGCAGCGCGAGCCTCAGAAAGAGGGAATTTCTGTCCGAGGAGCATGTAGCCATATATAAAGGTGGGAATCAGGAACGTGGCGACCAAAATCTCCCAGCGTACTTGAAAAAGTCTCGCATCGGCGCTGGCAAAAAAGTAAGCAAGTAGGCCACCGAGAATGAGTCCCGCTGGCCAACCAGCATGGAGAATGTTGAGGTAGTGTGTTTTTTCGTCGGGATACAACGTCGCTGTCAATGGATTGACAATGGACTCACAAATACCCCATGCGATAGCAAATAAAAACATACCCACGTACAACAGCCAATAAGCGCCCTCATTACCGCTACTCCCATCGCCATAGATCGGTGTTGCAGCAATCGTAGTCACAGCAGAAAGGATGTGAAGAGCAAAAGCCAGCCACATTAACTTCCCGTAGCCGACTTTCTCAGCCAGGGCACTCGAGATGAGTATCACGATCCCAAAGCCAACAAAGCCGCCGCCGGTAATCGCTCCAAGCTCGCTTTTGGTGAACCCGAATTGTGTGCCCCAGTCACCTAAAATGCTGGCGCGCAAGCCCGTGAATAATCCCGCGACAAGCAAGGTTATAAAACTGGCGACGAACAAACGTTTTTTATTCTTGACCATGACAAGTATCTCCTCTCGTTTGGTCTTTGGTTGTCAGAAAAGCCTCTTTCCTAAAACAAGACGAATGCGGTTACAGAGTTTTAGAGATGGCCCTTACTCGGTCACTGAATTCAATCATCATTTGCCTTGATTTAGTTTCATCATATGTTTGTAGCACTTTATTTTTGACTATGACTTTGCCATTGACAATAACCGTAGCGACGTTAGATGCATTCGCAGAGTACACCAACGCGGAGTATGGATTGTAAATAGGCACCATATTTGCAGACTGGACTTCAACGACTACGACATCCGCCAGCTTTCCTGTCTCTATAGAGCCAAGCTCATTTTCGCGATGGATTGCTCTTGCCCCACCGATGGTTGCCATTTCCACCACTTTTATGGGAGGCATTACTGTTCTATCGTTATTGTCTAGTTTATGTAATTTCGCAACGTAGCCCATTTGACCAATAATATCTAATGTATTTCCACTCATTGGCCCATCAGTACCTAGTCCTACCCTCAGCCCTAAATCATGCATTTGCAATGCGGGCGACAGCCCTTTTGCAGATTTGATATTTGCGACCATATTATGGGATACGCCAATATCTCTCTCTTTCATGAGTGCTATGTCACTGTCTGTTACAAATATCGCGTGAGCTGCGATAAAGCGCTCGTTAAGCATGCCTATGGAATCGAGGTACTCAATTGGCGTCAAACCATACTTGTCTTCAAACTCAAGGAACTCTTTCTCCGTTTCCGCCACGTGCATTGATACTGGTAGGTCGTATTGTTCGGAGAGAGCACTTATTAGTTTTAAATCTTCCGCATTGACGGTGTGTGGAGCATGCGGTCCAAATCCAGGTGTGATTAGGTCGTCGTCTTTATACGCTTCGATAAACGCTAAGGCCAAATCAATTTTGGCCTTGGCGTTTTCGCCATCTGCGGTGGGGTACTTGATAATGTTTTGCGTCATTATTCCCCGTAAGCCAATTTCCTTAACTGCATCAGCCGCACTTTGCTCGTAAAGATACATGTCGACCATGGTTGTTACGCCAGATTTGGCCATCTCAATACTGCCGTGCAGAGCACCCAGATATGACATCTCCGTGGAGACCATCTTGTTTTCCAGCGGGAAAATATAACGTTGCAGTCGATCTGGCACGTCGTCTGCCAGACTTCTAAATACGGTCATTGAGACATGTGTATGGGTATTGATCATGCCAGGCATGACAATGCCGCCTTCAGCGTCAATGGTGTTTAAAGACGAATATGTCGCCAACAGGTCATTTGAGCCCACAGCAATTATTGTTTTGTCATCAATGACGACTACGCCGTTCGCTATGACTTGTTTGTTAGCATTCATTGTCAGGATGGTGCCATTCTTGATAATCAAGTCAGCTGACATGCTTTTAGAAGCGGAATGCGTTAATGCGCATCCGTCTATAAAAAGGATATTTAGAACTAAAATCAGTTTTTTCAAGTTCATCGCTTGTTTACTTGTCGGGATAATTACCGGTTTCATATTCGGGATTCGGTAACGGCATTTGGGCTGCCACCTCGGCCCTCCAGGCGTGCAGCATGGCTTTGAGTTCGTCTACCTTGACTGGTTCGGTTTGCGAGAGATCGTTTTGCTCGCCTATGTCTTCACGAAGATTGAAGAGTTGGACGGTATAGTTTTCGTAGTATTCAAGTAGCTTGTAATCGCCCGCCCGGACTGCACCACCTGGACTCTGCATTCCGTGATTGCTGTACTGAGGGAAATGCCAAAAAATCGGGGAGCGATCGAAGGGCTTCCCAGTGATTGCGGGGACGAGACTTACGCCGTCCACTGCCTGACCGGGCATGGCTGGTAAGCCGGCCATCTCCAGCAGGGTGGGGTAAAAGTCCGTGCTGATGACAGGTACGTCACTGGTGGCTCCGACCTTGCCGTGGCTGGGCCATTTGACGATCATTGGTACGCGAATGCCACCCTCGTAGAGCCATCCTTTCGCGCCGCGCAGCGGTAGATTTGAGGTGGAAAACGCAGTATCGAGTTCGTCTTCTCCAATGATTCGGTCCGCTCTACCAAAGTTGCCGCCAGACATGCCACCATTATCTGAGAAGAAAATGATGATCGTATTATCAGTCAATCCGTATGATTCTAGCGCGCCCAAGATGCGTCCTAAGCTTTCATCCATCGCCTCTATCATCGACGCAAACTGTATGTTGTCCTGGTGCTGTTTTATTTTCACCGTCCTTTGTGGGAGTACCCGGTACTCGCGGTGGGAAGGCTGTTGTATCAGGCTGGTCAGTTGTTGCCGCGACAAAGGCGTAGCATCATCTGGGTTCCCCTCGAGGATAAAGGCAGGGCTATCGGACTTTACGTTGAGGGTGAGTTTGTCTTTATATTTTTTGTTCAGATCCGGGCGGCCGTGGATGGGGTCATGAACGGCAAAGTGTGACATGTATAGGAAGAACGGTCGGTTTTTATTTTCTGCAATAAATGCTTCTGCTACATCGCTCAGGCGGTCAGTGAGGTATTGCCCCGGTTCGTCACCTAAGCCGTCGAGCTCAAAAGGCGCGTAATACCCGGCTTTTGGCCACCCTTTGTTCCATCTAGGCACCTGGAGATCGAAGCCCTGCTGCAACGGGCCAAATGGGTCTTCGCCCAGGTGCCACTTGCCGATGTGTGCTGTGCGATAGCCATGTTGCTTCAATGCCTCCGCGATAGTTATTTCTTTGAGTGGCAACTGTTGCAGAAATTCAGGACTCTTGAGGCGCTCAAAAGCATAGCTGCGCCGACCACTTAGCCAATCTGTCAATTGCAGACGCGCCGGATATTTGCCTGTCATAATACTGGCGCGTGTAGGAGAGCAGACATGAGACGCAGCATATGCCTGTGTGAACCGAACTCCCTCATCCGCCAGACGATCGATATTTGGTGTTTCGTAAAATGAGCTGCCAAAGCTTCCTGTGTCGCGCCAACCAAGATCATCGACCAGGAAGAATACGATATTCGGCGGGCGATGATTTGGGTGTTCAGTACACGCTACTAATGATGCGACGATGCATGCGAACACTAACAACGAGGCTGCAGGGTATTGCATCACGCCTCCACGGTCCCAGGTTGCCATGAGTGTGTTGGATAAAAAACATATGCCGAATTTGTAAAAGGCTCCTTAACATTGGAGCCTGACGTAGCCCAGCAGTGCCCAGAACGCTTGTTCCGGCCTCCCTTCACGGCGCGCGCCCTGACAAATATTGGTGCTTCGGGGCGTGTGCTAACCTGACCTGCGATTGATCTATTCATAGCTAGCTCGTGTGCCACCGGCTGGAGTTTGTCCTTTGGGCTATTCGAATGCTTTTCCGCCGGTAGCAGCCCACCAGACTGCCCCCAAAATATGCTGTCTAAACCAAGGATTATCGTAAATCCCCTCTGGATGTCCCAGCGCGGTATGAAAGGACCGCCCGCCCTCAAAGTTTTCCTGGTACCAAGCGATGGGATGATAATCGGGCATTTTCCCTCCGATGAAAGTGGTTTCATCTACTGTGAGAACAACCTCAATATCATCGGACAGTTCTAGATAGTTGTACCACTCTTCGGTAACCAACCACTTCTCTGGGATGTGGGCAGTTGCGGGGTGATTCGGATTTACGTTGTTGATAATTGCTGTTGAAATTCCCGGGCTTGGATGTCGGTTCCACACGCCGCCCACCAACTCCACATACCAAGGCCACTCCATCATAGTGAATGACGCCGAATGTATCGCTACAAAATTACCACCCCCACGTATGTAATTCTGTAGAGCCCTTCGTTGATGATCATTGAGAATGTCTCCAGATGTATTCATGAAGACGATGACATCCATGTTACTGAGCTGCTTCTCATCATCAAAAACGTCAGATTGTTCAGTCCACGTTAGGCCAAAATGATTATCTTGGGCTAATTCTTTGAACATCTCGACGCCCGTCGTGACCGAGCGATGCTGATAGTCCAACGATTTCGTAAACAAGAGAACCTGATACCGTTCCTGATTCGCCTGTAAACGTTGCGCGTGAGAACTCAAACTAACAAATGTGAGTAAACCGAGTAGAACCACTATTATTTTATTAAACATGACTTTTCCGTTTCATTATTTTTTGGATCATGGCAGCGAATTAATTGGCTGCAACCTTGGTAGGGGTCAGTCGATTATCCGACGTAAGGTTGCCAAGTTTGCCTGCATTTCCATCCCCCCAGCAGTAAATATCTTTATTTACTGCCACTCCACAAGCGTGATCATTTCCGATGGTAATGGCAGTAAACGTTTGGTCGGTTGATATAACTGCGGGTTCAACTCGCATGACGGTTGTACCATCACCTAGTTGCCCCGACCCGTTTCTTCCCCAGCAATAAGACGCGTTATCAGATGCAATGCCACAGGTTTGAAAGACCCCGGTAGTAATAAGCGCGAAAGATATATTTCCGTTTATTTCCCGCGGCGTCATCAAGTTATCAATAACGCCCAGGCCGTCTCCAAGACCGATGCCTAATTTGCCGTATCGCCCACGTCCCCAACAGACGGCTTTTTCATCTGTGCTAATTGCACAAGCATGATCGAGACCGACACTCAAAGAGTCCGGCTTAAACTTAAAATCGCCAGCCACAAGTCCTGGACTCATTTTATTGCCCCGGTCATTGGGCCCCTGTCCCAGCAGCCTGCCAAAATCACCCGATCCCCAGCAATAGGCATCGCCAATCTTAGTAATACCGCAGGTTGTTGCGGATCCAGCCCGTATGGAGCCAAAAGACAGTGCGCCAGCGACAGCAACCGGGATCGCCGAAGTCTCGACAGAATTATTACCAAGAATTCCATCTTCGTTTAGACCCCAACAAAAAGCGCTTCCATCGGTTGTCACGCCGCACGTGTGAGCCAAACCCGCACTGACCGACTCAAAAGTCAAGCCGCCCGATACTGCCACGGGAACCGTACTGTGCTCCGACATGCCATTTCCGAGCCTTCCATATCTGCCTCGTCCCCAACAATAGGCGTTACCCTCTCGTGTGACCCCGCAGGTGTGATCCCAGCTGGTACTAATGCTATCAAAGCGAAGATTTCCTGATACGGCCACTGGCACCATACTCGGCTCGGTAGAGCGGTTTCCCAATTGGCCGACAGAGTTATCTCCCCAGCAATATGCAGCGCCATTTGATTTGAGCAGACAGGTGTGGTCTTCGCCTGCGGTCAATGATTCCGAATAAGCGGGCATGCATACGAGTAATGCCCCAAAAAAAACGACAGATGGTAGGTATTTGTTATTAATTTTCATGATCATCACGATTCAGTATCTTTTTTAAGTTATGAATTTTATGGGTTATCGCCACTGACATTACGCAAACCAAAGAAAAAAAACAAACTTTAGCTCTGACTCAATTCGGTGGCGAAGGTAAAATACGCGAGCGTTGAATATGAGCGTTAGGCAGCTACCAATTATCAATTCCGGAGGCTCACGATGCCATTCCGAGACATGAGTTTCGGGATGGCAGGGCCGGCTTGATGCTCAAACGCAAGATCTATCTCCTCCCGCCTCCGCCCACCAGACTAAACAGTCGGTGTACAAAACACTCAGTGTACATTCTCAGGCACGCGCTCCCCGCGCTCGCCAGAACTGTATGCGAACGTGGCAAACAGAATGTGACAAAAAAAAGTTGCGTTTGACCTCGAAGCTACGTTAGGTTTTGATAGCGGTTGATGAAATCGTTTACAGACTTTCACAATAAATCACTGTTTTTATCCTGCATAGCAGGGTCGAAAGGGGACAATAAAATGAATAGACGAACGAAAATAGCAGCAGGAGTTTCCGCGGCTTGCGCCATGTTGGCGGGCGCGCAAACCCTCGCTCAGGAGCAAGGCCAGCTTGAAGAAGTTATAGTTACGGGCATTCGTGGCAGTATGACGGCAGCCCTGGACGTGAAGAGAGATTCTTCTGGCGTCGTAGACGCCATTTCCGCAGAGGATATTGGTAAATTTCCTGACACCAACCTCGCGGAATCACTGCAACGCATCACCGGAGTATCGATAGACCGAAACGAGGGCGAGGGCTCTCAGGTCACAATCCGTGGTTTTGGTGGTCAGTTCAACCTGGTGACATTGAACGGTCGCCAAATGCCCGCGACAGACGCTCGAGCTTTGTTCTTTGGACTGAACTCTAACCGAAACTCCGGCGACTCACGCTCCTTCGACTTTTCGAACATAGCGTCCGAGGGTGTGTCGGGTGTGCAAGTATACAAAACCGGCAGAGCATCGGCGCCGTCAGGCGGTATGGGTGGCACGATCAATATCCAAACGCTGCGGCCGCTGGATACTGGCAATACCTTCACCGCGGGTGTCAAAATGGTCGATGACGCTGGTGGCGATAAGATAACACCAGAGGTTAGTGCGCTGGGTAGTTGGGTGAATGCAGAAGGCAACTTCGGTGTGACCGCATTTGGCTCGGTACAGGAACGTGATTACTCGAACCGTACGGCGCTGGGTGGTGGTTTCTTCGTGTGGCAAAATGATGGCATTAACACAGAATCCGGCGCCTTTGGTAACGCAGATATCGTCAATCTGCCGCCGCCCGGCCGGCTCACTGGTTTTATTCCGAACGCGTCAATGACTTATGCAGAAGGCGATCGTGAGCGCACCAATTTAGCGGTCACGATGGAGTTCGAGCCCAATGACGACATGTCAATAACCGTAGACGGTGTCTACACCAGCAATGAGTTGAGTTCTTGGAATGTTGGCGACCTTCCCTTTTACGTCCGACAGTTTGACTTCGCCATGTTCGACGATCACCCAGATGTATCGGTTCCTCTACTGCTCGGCGAGCCGTTGGTAGCGGGCGCTGGTAGTGATTTTACTCAGGCAGGCAAAGAGCTTCCCTTCCGTAATGGACTCATAGACACCAAAGACGAGTTGAAATCGGTTGGCGTCAATTTTGACTACCGCCTGAACGACTCTTGGACTATGAACCTTGATTTGTCTACAGCCGAATCTACAGCTGGTGGCAATGGCGATGACGGTGCTATTTACGATGCCATTTCGATTGGTGGTCAGGCCGTTGCCATGCAATGGATGGACTTCCGATCAGACATTACTCAGTCAGTTCAGGCGATCGCAGATGGCTCAGGCCCGACCAGCACTATGGTTGGTAGTCAGATGGTTAACTTCGCGGGCGGCAACTCAAATGGTGTCTTTGAAAAGTCAGATCTAGGCTCACAGTGGATTCTCAAAAACTGGGCAGAGCAAGAAAGTCAGATGGATCAATTTCACTTGAAGTTTACCTGGGATAACGGTGGTCCGCTAACGGCTAATTTCGGTCTCGGCGCTTACGAGAACGAAATTACTCAGGACAACGTCAGTACTCGGGAGGAGCTCGGGGGTTGGAATACTGGTTTTATTGGTGATATTGTTACGTTAATGGGAGAAGATGCTATCGAAGAGGTTTGCATTTCTTGCCAATTTAACGACACCGACAATCTTATTCTTTCAGAGCAAGAGCTGATAGCCGACTATACCGCGGCGGGCGGCACATTGGCGCCTGGTGCCCAGTACCGAGTTGTCGGAGAGAACGCATTCTTCGTCAACCCGGTAGAGTTTGCAGCTGCCTTTGATGGTTTTACCAGCGGGGCAGGCGTTCAATATGACGCCAACAACCGCAAGGTGACCGGCACTAACCTTCGTATCATTAAGGAAGAGGCGGAATACGCCTTCGCTGAGTTTAAGTTAGACGGCGAAGTCGGCAATATGCCCATGCAGGTTGTTGTTGGGCTGCGTTATGAGTCAACGGACGTCAACTCCTCCTCGAGACAGTCGATTCCAATAGCAAAAGACTGGGCGTCGGATAACGACTTCACGACGAGATTCGCCGGCGAAGGTTTGGTGACACAGCTGCACAATTACGATAATTTGCTGCCCAACATCGATATTTCATTGGATGTCACTAACGAACTAAAGGCGCGTGCTTCGATGAGCAAAACGATAGCGCGTCCCGAGTTGGGGAATATGTTTGTCGATACCAGCGCGGGAAATCCGGGAACGGCAACTTATCTCGGTGGTGTTTGGAGAGGTAGTAGTGGTAACGCGCAATTGGATCCGTTGGAGTCCACTAACTTTGACCTGTCGTTAGAGTACTACTACGGCCAGGGCAGCGCGGTTAGCGTGGCTTACTTTGACAAGCAGATATCAAACTTCATTGGTACGGAAGAGGTGCAGGAGAGTCTGTTCGGTATAACCGACGTGGCGAGTGGCCAACCGGGCACAGTTTCCGGTGACGCTGTCGCGGCGCTTACGGCATTGGGTTGGGAGGCTACCGAAACAAACCTCTTTACAATGACAACAATTCTGGCTAATCCGGGCGATTTCCCGGGTGGTGCGGCTGAATTCATTGATCCCAGTCAGCCAGGTGGTGCGGCGCAGTCATCAGATATTGCTACTGCATACGATATTCCGCCGCAGCCAGGTGATCCATTGGCGATCTACTCTGTTCTGAAACCTACGAACGCCAACAGCGCCAACATTGATGGGTACGAGTTCAACTGGGTACACTTCTTTGACGCTGGAGCTCTTAACGGATTTGGTTTCCAGGTCAATGCGACGTTCGTAAACGGTGATGTCAAGTACGACAATGCTGCTGATCCGTCTCAGGATCAGTTTGCATTAACTGGGTTGTCGGATTCGTATAACGTTATAGCCTTCTATGAGGACGATACGTACAGTGCGCGTCTACTCTTCAACAATCGAGGCGAGTTTTTGAGCGACACAGCCGCCTTTAGCGGCGTACCCCGATACGTTGACGAGTATTCACAGGTCGACTTTACTCTCGGGTATCGTTACAACGACAACCTCGTCTTCAGTCTCGAGGGGATCAATCTCTTGGAGGAGTCAGTTGTTCAGTTTGGCCGAACAAGAAACCAAGTGCACGCCTACATTGAGGGCGATCGACGCTTTATGTTGGGTGCACGGTATACCTTTGGAGACTAGCGATAGCTAAGTCTCGACTAAAAAAAACCAAGTACCCACCGGCATCACCGGTGGGTACTTTTTTTTTACATCCTCTATTACTTTTTAGGTATTCGCTGATAACCGAATTGCGAGCTCAAGTGTTCTTAGGGCTTATCTTCTAGATCGTCATGCTTAGTGAATAACGTAGTGAGTAGGGCACATGATGATAGATAGTCGAGCTAAAGAATGTGCAGATTTCGATTACGACCAAAGCCGCGTGTTTTAGCGCAACAGCATAACAGCTAGTAATCTAGATTTACGACTGGTCGAATCAACTGTAACTCTGGGTAAATGGCTGCATCGTGCCGTCGGTAGACGATTCGATCTAAACTCGTTACTACATCCACAATGTCTTAGACGAGACATGGCAATGTTTTTGTTATCGTACACCGTGAAAACGTTTTTATTTTTGCTATAGTGAATGCATCTGAGCCTACGGGATTGATGCAGGAAGCCGATAATAATGACAACAAGCAAAGTAAACATAGCCATTGTGGGTCTAGGCTTTGGTGCGGAATTCATACCCATATATCAAAAGCACCCTCAAGCCAATATGTATGCGATCTGCCAGCGCTCGGAAAAAGAACTGAACGAAGTAGGCGAAGCTTACAATATCGATGTTTCTCGCCGCTTTAGGTCTTATGAAGCGCTACTGAAAGATCCTGAGGTTCATGCAGTACATATCAACACGCCAATCCACTTACATGCCGAGCACACCTTAATGGCGCTGGAGGCGGGGAAACATGTGGCTTGTACAGTGCCAATGGCAACAACAGTTGAGGACTGCAAAAAAATTGTCGACATGGTTGAGGAAACGGGCCTCAAGTACACAATGGCGGAGACGGTTGTATACAGCCGAGAATATCTTTTCGTAAAAGAGCTTTACGAGAAAGGCGAGCTGGGAAAAATTCAATACCTACAGGCCAGTCACCCACAGGATATGGAGGGGTGGCCTGACTATTGGCAGCATATGAAGCCTATGCACTATGCAACGCATGTTGTCAGCCCTGTTCTCGGCTTGACCAATAGAGACGCCGAATATGTGTCGTGTTTTGGTTCGGGGACGATTAACGAAGAGCTAATTGAAAAATCGGGTTCGCCCTTCGCGGTTGAAACATGCCACATCAAGTTGAAGAATTCCGATCTATCTGCACATATCTATCGCTCATTATTTGATACGTCCCGCCAGTATCGTGAGAGTTTTGACGTCTACGGTTCCAAGAAATCGTTTGAGTGGCCTCTAATTGAGGGTGAGGATCCGGTCCTTCATACGGCTAAGAAGCCGGAGCCTGAAATACCAGAGCGGGTTAAGGTGCCGGATTACGGCCATCTCTTACCCAAAGAGATTCGCGATTTTACATTGGAAGGCGTTTACGATGCAGAGGGACATGCACATTTATCGTTTATTCAGGGCGGCGGTCACGGTGGCTCACATCCGCATTTGGCCCACGAATTCGTTGACTCTATTGTTAATGACCGCGACCCATACCCGAATGCAGTTCAGTCTGCGAACTGGACATGTGTAGGCCTGCTGGCTCATGAATCAGCAATGGAAGGTGGAATCATTAAAATGTTGCCCGATTTCACATTGTCACAAAAATAGAAAAACAGAGCGTTAAATTATTTGAAACCGAAAGATAAAAGATAACGAGGTAACGAACTCATGAAAAAAAGATACCAACTATATTCACCCTTGGTTTTGCTTGCTGCGCTTGTAGTGGCTGGCTGTGGAGCCGACAGTGCCTCGGATCAAATAACTGAGGCCGCGCAGGAGGCGTCGGGTACTGCTACTCAGAGCCCTGGGGGTAACGTCAGTGAGAAGAATCGAGTTAATAACTTCACAGACTGGGGTACTTATCTTGGCGACCAGGCGGGCACGGCATATTCGTCCTTGAGTCAAATTACGACCGACAACATTGGAATGCTTGAAGAAGTCTGGACCTATGACACAAGAGAGCTGATGGGGCCAGGAATGGAGTCGAACCCTATTATTATTGATGGGGTAATGTACTTTGCAGACCCCGAGTTGAATCTCGTAGCGTTGGACGCAGCGACCGGCGAGGAGCTCTGGCTGTTCGACCCCTCCTTACACGACCCTCGCGGTGATAAATTCCCGTCAGGAGTCCAGAGGGGCGAGGTGTATTGGGAAGATGAAAATGGCGAGAATGCCAGAATCTTCCACATGGCAAAAGACACCATTTGGGCCGTTGACCCGAAAAAAGGAACACTTATTGAATCATTTGGCATGGGCGGGGCTCTTGATCTGACGGAAACTCACACCTGGCCTGCTGAATATGTGCGCGGAAAAATTTCAAACAACTCGCCACCGGTAACATATAAAAATTTCTTAATTGTAGATTTCAATGTGTTTGAAAATCGTGAGGAACCGCCGGGACATATACAGGCGTTTGACACATTAACCGGCGAATTCAAGTGGAGATTTCACACGGTACCTGAAAAGGGCCAGCCAGGGTATGAAACCACGGAGTTTGAAGACAACATGAACTACGGTGGAGCCAACTCCTGGGGGGGATTCGCTGTGGATGAAGAAAGAGGTTGGGTATTTGGTGCGACGGGCGCGATGACGGGCGGTATCCACGGTAACGGCGGTTCTCGGCCTGGTAAGAATCTTTATGCAAACTCAGTAATTGCGCTTGATGCGACCACAGGGGAGTTGCAGTGGTATTTCCAGACCATGCATCATGACATCTGGGACTACGACATTGCGGCAGCGCCGATGTTGGCGACTATTGCGCATGATGACGGAACAGAGCAGGACGTTGTCGTCCAAACGGGTAAACAGGGCAAGTTCTTTGTATTCGACAGAGAAACGGGTGAATCGCTGTTCCCTATCGTAGAAAAGCCCGTACCGACAGAGGCCGCACCTGGCGAGAGGGCGTATCCAACACAACCCTGGCCGCTGAAACCCGATCCCTTGGTTCGCACCTCATTTTACGAGTCGGATCTTACGGATATATCGCCGGAGTCACATGCATCTGCCTTAGAAAAATTCAAAAAGCTTAAGGCGGGGCCAATGTACACCCCTCCGAGCATCGAAGGCACCATCGTCCAGCCAGGTATTCACGGAGGAAATGAATGGGGTGGGCCCGCTTTTGATCCAGAAACAAATATATCCTACGTGAACGTGAATGACTTCCCATTCATATTGACGCTGGTTCCAATGCCACCTGATCAGTTTGCAGACATGTCAGAGTTGCAGCGTGGCAAGACAATTTACGCCGGACAGTGTGCTGCTTGTCATGGTGCTGAAAGGCAGGGCGGGACGGGTATGCCGCTGCTTGAGTTGGCCTACACTGATGATGAGCTTCAGACGATAATCACTCAAGGCCGAAATGCGATGCCGGCATTCCAATACTTTAAGGATGATCAGCTGGATCTATTGGTGGGTTACCTTAAGAGTGAGCCAGGTGAGGCAGAGTCGACAGCGGATATTGATCTAACGGATGAGACGTTGACTTGGAGCGGCGGTGAAGGCATGACCGCTTGGTCAACATCCACGCCCCAGTACGTCGCTGCGCTTGATTACTTCACTGACCATCTGGGTTATCACGGGATTAAGCCACCTTGGGGTAAGCTACTCGCTATAGATGTCGCCAAAGGCGACATTCTTTGGTCGATCCCGCTCGGAGAATATCCCGGCTTAGTTGAGAAGGGAATTCGTAATACTGGTGCGGAAAACTTTGGGGGAATGGCGGTTACGGCAGGCGGATTAATCTTCATAGGTGCAACAGAAGACGGCATGTTCCGAGCCTTTGATAAAACAAACGGTGAACTTCTGTGGGAATTCCAAATGGACGCCCCGGGTTTTTCGAGCCCCTCAACATATGAAATTGACGGTAGGCAGTATGTTGCGATCGTCGCCGGAGGCGGTGGTGCCCGTTATCGCTCACCTGTAACTGGACCTCTTGGACGCCGACTACATGTATTTGCGCTGCCAGAATCCAGGCTACAAAATAGTCTAGGCGGAGGCGCTTTGGGCAACTGATGCGCGTGCAACACCATAGCAAGCTGCGCTGGCCTTTACATTGGGCTGAGCTCAGCGCAGCTTGCTAATGTTATATTGGTGCGTCATGGGCACAGGCTTACTCGCTGGCAACCTTGGTGCTTCTGCTAATAATAAAGGTGTGTCCTATGGATACGATACTATGTAGGAAATTTGTTTTTTTCGTTTTTTCTCTGATCTGGCTTAACGGTACAACCCCATTTGCTCTCGCGCAGTCCATAGATCCGCTGAGAATCTTGATGATTACCGGTGGAGGTCCGTGGCACGATTACGCAACTCAGAAGGACCAGATTGTCAATGGGCTGCAACAGCGCCTCTCGAACGTAGAGATAACAACGGACTACGAAGGCGCTGAAACGTTGACTATGGAGTCAACAGATTTTCAGTTTACCCGTCACTTGAAGTCGGATTGGGCGGCGGATTTCGATGTTGTCATTTATAATCACTGCAATCTTCAAGTGAAAGACGAAGCGTATGTGAAAGGTATTGTTGCCCAGCATATCAAACACCAAGTGCCTGCGGTGATGCTTCACTGCCCCCTTCATCTTTATCAGTATGCAGAGGGGGACGCGGCCGATGTCTGGTGGGATTTTGTTGGCGCAGTGTCATACGTCCACGAGAAAGATAATCATCCCAATACCGCTCCCTATACGATTGAGGTTCTGGAGCCGCAGCACCCGATCATGACAAACAACCCTCGATCTTGGAGGACGCCTGCAGGCGAGCTATATCTCATTGTTGATCTGTATGACAACGCGACTCCTTTGTCTCACGCATATTCTGTTGAGACAGATTCCTATACCGAAACCGCCTGGATTAATGAATACGAAGGAGTGAAAGTTTTCACCAGTTCGCTGGGACACCACAACATTTCGATGGGTTCAGACGTACATTTAAATCTAGTTGCAGCAGGCGTCCTTTGGGTGACCGAAAAGCTAGAACACGATGGTTCGGCGGCTCGAGGATTTGATCAGGGTAACCGAGGACTTGGCTGGATTGATCTGCTCGACGACTCGCTCGATGGATGGGTTGAAAGCGGTGGTGCTGTAGATTGGCGCGCGGGTGGGTGGTACGACGGTAAGAAGGTTTGGCCGACCATCGATAACTCATCAGTTGGTGAGTCATTTTCGCTGGATGGCGGAGTATTGAAAGTCGAGGGTGATCAAAGGAATTTGTTCTACGACGGTGCAATAGCTGGCGGATACTTTAAGAATTTCGAATTTAAGGTCGATGTATACACAGATTCTGGAGCGGCGTCTGGCATATTTTTCCACACGCGATATAGGGAAAATGGTCGACCGGCGTTTGGTTACGAGGCGCAGATTAACGCGAGTCGTGCTGGAGAGAGTAAAACAGGTAGCCTTATGGGAGTCAGTGAGGTGCAGGCGACTTCACATCGTGATAACGAATGGTTTACGTACAGCATTAAGGTTGATCGCAAAAAAGTCATAGTGAAAGTGAATGATGAGCTTGTAAATGAATTTAGCGAATCCGGCAGTGTAGAGGGTGCTGGGCGCCTTGACTGGGGGACAATCGGTTTTGAAGCTGCGGGCGGTGATGGTGTTGTTTACTTTCGAAATCCAATGATCCGTCTGCTGCCGGATGCTCAATAGATAGGGACAGGACCGCCCGCGCCAATGCTCTGTGCGTGTCAACCTTCCCTTGATTTCGGTTGACGTCTGCCTATTTAGCGAGGCCTTTACTTGTTGGCTTAGTGTCAGCTAGTCGTTACATTTAATTCATGGTCGTTCAACACAACAACCGAACTTAGCTGATTGGACCTCGGTGATTAGCAATCTCCTTTAACGATAAAGTCGTTGATAATGTTTTCCATCAGTTCTTGTTTTCCACTGATCTGTTGTGGTTCGCCATTTACAGCAGCAATGTCACGTAATGCTTGGAGGTCTAGGTCTCCCTCTTCAAAGCGTTTGCCGTCGCCAGAATCAAAGCTGGTGTAGCGGCCAAATCGCAACTCGTGGGTTCGCGGATCAGCAAGGACACGATCGGCGATGACAAGGCCGCGTGCGAACGAGTCCATACCGCCGATATGTGCAATGAAAAGATCATCGGTGTCCGTCGATTCCCTTCTTAACTTGGCATCGAAATTAAGACCACCACTGCCAAGTCCGCCGCCTTCTAGCACAACCATCATGGCGTGTACGCTGTCATACAAATCGGAAGGGAATTGGTCGGTGTCCCAGCCATTTTGCGGATCACCTCGATTTGCATCAATTGATCCGAGTAAGCTTGCGTCACTAGCCATGCGCAGATCGTGTGCGAATGTATGGCCTGCCAAAGTTGCATGGTTTGCTTCTATGTTCAATTTAAAGTCACCGTCCAATTTGTGGTGCCTTAGAAAACCTATAACGGTCTGAGAATCAAAATCGTATTGATGTTTCATCGGCTCCATGGGCTTAGGTTCAATCAGAAACGTTCCTGTAAAGCCGTTTGAGCGGCCATAATCTCTGGCTTTCTCTAGGAACATTGCGAAGTGCTCCAACTCGCGCTTCGTATCTGTATTTTGGAGGCATGCGTATCCCTCTCGACCCCCCCAGAATACGTAGTTTTCGCCTCCGAGCTCTATTGTCGCATCGATCGCGGCCTTGACCTGCGATGCTCCGAAGGCCAAAACATCGAAGTTCGGGTTAGTAGCCGCACCATTCATGTAACGAGGGTTAGAAAATAGGTTCGCCGTCCCCCAAAGTAATTTCATGCCCGTCGCTTTCTGCCGTTCTTTGGCGAGGTCGACACACGCCTGCAAGTTTTTTTCTGATTGAGCAACGCTATCGCCTTCCCACGCCATATCAACATCGTGAAAACACCAGTAAGGCACATTGAGTTTTGTAAAAAACTCGAATGCGGCGTTCATTTTCTCCGTGGCATTAGCCATGGCATCACCTTGGACCTCCCACGGATGCACGCGTGTGCCGGGACCGAATGGATCAGCACCGGTTGCACAAAATGAGTGCCAATAGCAAACAGCAAAACGAAGATGCTCTTCCATTGTTTTTCCTGCAACCACGCGTCCCGGATCATATGTCTTGAACGCTAGAGGATTATCAGATCCTGGACCCTCAAATTTTATCTGGTCGATATTTGGAAAATAGGACGTGTCACCTGTGAATACTGTCCGACTCATGTTTTATCCTCTTTGTGTATGGTTCAGCCATAGAGCTCAGCGACTTTTTGAGCGCCTCGCTGGTAGGTTTCGTATATATCGCTATAGAAGTTGACGGCAGATACGCTCGGCTCTCGGCTTAGCGCGGAGTCCGCTTGTAGATGTTCGCTTGTAAGTTTACTCAAGTCATTATTTCTGTTTTCAAGCATTGCGAGAGCCTGCAATGCAGCACCAAAGCCTGCGCCTTCATTGTTCTTCAGGACCGTGACCGGTGCATTACATATGTCTGCCACCACCTGTCGCCACGTCGCACTATTTGCGCCGCCGCCGGTGAGGACGATCTGGTCTGCAGATATGCCAAGTTGAGATAATTCATCTAGACCAAACCTAAGAGCAAATGTTGCGCCCTCAACTGCTGACCGAAGAATATTTTCACTCCGCATATTGCGTGCATCAAGACCTAAGATACAGCCTTTTGCGTCAGGGAGGTTTGGCGTCCGCTCGCCGTTGAAGTAGGGTAAGGTAATAACGCCTTCAGCCCCACGGCTTGAGATATTGAGTTGCGCCTCGAAGCTCGCCATGTCTGCCTTTAGCAGATTGCGCATCAACTCGGTGGTTACAGTGCAATTCATAGTGCACAGTAACGGTAACCAGTTGCCAGTTGACGAGCAGAAGGCCGCAATATTGCCTTTTTCGTCGATGATTGGCTTGTCCGAACAGGCGTAAACGGTGCCAGATGTTCCAAGACTCATGGTGACAACGCCTGCTGTGACATTTCCAGTACCCAAGGCCCCCATCATGTTGTCGCCGCCACCGATCGAAACTGGAACGCCTGGTGGGAGGCCTACTTCTCTGGCAACTGAAGGTAGTAATTCACCTATCGATTCGTTAGTGAGTTTCGCCTCGGGTAAACACGTTGTTAAATCTCGGTCAGGATCTATGGCTGCAAGCATTTTCTCAGACCATGTGCGGGTCGTAATGTTCAGGAACCCGGTTCCTGAGGCATCGCCAGCTTCCATACAGCGCTCGCCTGTTAAGTAAAAATTTAAATAGTCATGCGGTAGCAGAATGGTGTCCATTTGAGCATAAAGGCCCGGATGCGCATTTCTAAACCAGCGGACTTTGGAAGCTGTGTAGCCCGGTAGAATTGGATTTCCCACCTCTTTGATACAAGCATCGAAGCCACCAAACGCGTCCATGATGGCCTGACACTCGGCGCCCGTGGATGTATCGCACCATAATTTGACCGGCGCCTGAACTTCTCCGGCCTTGTTGAGAGGCACAAAGCCATGCTGTTGACCTGATACACCGATCGCAACAACGCCCTGACGCACGCCTTTTCCGACCTTTTGTAACGCCTGCTTGAGTGCATTTACCCACCAATGCGCTTGTTGCTCTGCAATTCCTGCCTCTGTCTGGTAAATATCAAGCGGTGCACTTTCTACAGCGACAACATTGCCTTTTAAGTAGTCATAAAAGACGACCTTGACGCTTTGCGTACCCAGATCAATGCCAAGGACTATCGACACAGAGTGCTGCCCCTCTGATTATTATGATAATAAAATATTTTTATTTTAGACCGAAAATCCCAAGATATCCAATGCTCTCGCTCATCTGCACGCCATCAAAGTTAGGGGCGAAAGGAGAGTGGCTCGCGAGGAATAAATTCATAGACCGTACTCTGCTGGTAGACGTCGCCGGGTACTAGTCGCGAAGACGGGAAGGACGATTGATTAGGCGCATCGGGGAACCCTTGAGCTTCCAGACAGAGGCCGGCGCGCTGCTGAAAAGGTTGAGTGAGGAACTCTCCGGTATAAAACTGAAGTCCAACTTGAGTGGTGTGCAGGTGCATCGCCAAACCGCTCTGAGGCGACACCAATTCAGCAACCTTACGAAGTTTTCCACCATTATTGTTTAAAACAAAGTTATGGTCATACTGTCGACCTTGACTAGTCTGTGAACTCGGTGGGCGCAACGCGGTGTGGCGGCGAAGATCGAACCTCGTCGACTCAACCGCAAGAATTTCGCCGGTGGGAATCAGCTCATCATCCACTGGCGTTACATGGTCAGCATCAATTTGAATGTCATGTGTGTCGATTAATTGGCGCTGTGTATCGAGATTAAAATAGGCGTGGTTAGCAATATTGACAACTGTCTCTGAATCGGTTGTTGCTCTGTAATCAATGACTAATGAGTAGTCATCAACTAGCCTGTAGGTGACGGAGACTTCCAATTGCCCTGGAAAGCCGCCTTCGCCATCGGGAGAGACATAACAAAATTCTACTGCGTCTTTTCCCTCCAGGGCTCGCATCTGCCAAAACTGTCTATCAAAGCCTTCACGGCCACCGTGTAAACAATTTCCACCGTCATTAGGGTCAACTGAAAATGTCGTGCCGCCGATCGGGAAGCGCGCATTTCCAATACGGTTTGCAAATCGCCCTACGGTCGCACCCAGATAGCAGTTATCGTGCAAATAATCGTCAAGGTTTGGGTGGCTTAGTACTGCGTTGACTACCCCGGATTTGGTCGGTACACGAATGGAATGGATGCGTGCGCCAATGTTCAGCAGTGTTACTTCCATGCCCGCAGGTGATATGAGCGTTATAGCTTCGATTGGTGTGTTAGAATCTCGCGCCTTCATTGCATAGTCCATTGACGAACGGTCGAATTTCTTAACATTGTATCGCCAGTTACTGTGTGCGGCAAAAATATACTCATCAGCCCTAGAGGCTCAATCTATAGCCAAGGCCAACCTATGCCATTTCGGAACAACTCGTGAATAACGTGCGTGATGCCTCTATTAAAGATGTTGCGCGGCTTGCAGGTGTGTCGATTGCAACTGTGTCTCGATGTATGAACTTTCCTGAAAAAGTCAGCGAAAAAACGCGCTTGAAGGTTCAGGCCGCGATTTACAATACAGGTTATTCACCGAACACCTTAGCTCAAAGTTTTCGACGTGGTCACACGAATATTATTATGGTGGTGTTACCTTCTGTCGGCGATCCGTTTTTCTCCGCGGTGATGCGTGGCATTCGGGTCGCGGCACGGGCAAAGGGTTACTCTGTCATTTTTGAAGATACCCAGTTCAACAAAATGACGGACGACGATTTAGGCACAATGCTTGTTTCTAATCAGATAGACGGAATAATTTTACTAGCAAGCATATCGCCTTTTGGTAACGAAATTTTGTCATCAAATAGTAAGCGCTCCGTGCCTGTTGTCATAGGCTGCGAGACCGTGTCACCTGAATTAGCCGATTTCCCGAGTGTCCACATTGATAATATTTCTGCTGCAAAAGAGGCTACGAATTATCTGATTTCACAAGGGCATGAGCGGATTGCCATGATATGCGGACAGGCGTCATCACTTTTGACAAAGGACAGGGAATATGGATATCGGGTGGCGATGAAAAAAGCCAAATTACCGATAGAAGATGGCTGGATTATTGATGGTGACCTCACAATTTTGGGCGCAAGAACAGCTACTCGGAATTTAATGAATCACGTTTATAGACCAACCGCGATTTTTTGCGCGAATGATGAAATGGCAATCGGTTGTATTCATGAAATTAAAGCCGCGGGACTGCAGGTTCCGGGTGATATATCAATCGTAGGTTTCGATGATATTCGATATGCAGAAGTTACAGCGCCGCCGCTGACGACCATCAGCCAGCCCGCCGAGGAGATCGGTGAGCGGGTAATGTACCGACTGTCTCGCTGTATTGATGCAGAGGATGACGCAACTTTGGGGCCCGAGATTGTGCCACACAAATTGGTCATCAGGCAGTCTGTGGCTAAACGAGTCAGCTAGTTTTTCTTCGTCAAGCAGATTACGGCCTTAAAAGCCCTTGAGACGCAAAGGTTGAGCCTTCTTCCATTCGTCTTGGTCGACGCTTCGACGTCTTTGAGTAAAGACGAAAGTTCCGTTTTTATTGGCGGCAACGATATCAGGTAGGCCGTCGGCATTCAGGTCTCCGGAGACTAGCTGGCGACCGATACCTGCATCGTCATCAACCTTATGGGGAACATATTCTGCGCTGCCATCACTTTTTCGCGTCAGTCGAAAATAATAGATCACGGGATCTTCTCGAGCACCTTCATCGGCGAAGTCGTGCGCTCGGTAGGTTTTACCAGTGACAATATCCTTAAGACCGTCACCATCTATATCGACAAGATCAACAGCGTGGAGCTGGGAAAATTGAACCCCATAAGGGTTGTCAGTATTTTCCGCTTGTTTGCTCATAATAATATGTTCTTTAAAGGTGATCTCGTCATCTTTTCGGACTTGTTCATACCAGCTCAAACCCCAACCATGTGCGTCTAGGCTGGTAATAATATCGTTCAATCCGTCGCCATTTACGTCATATGCGTACATATCGCCGCCACCGTTTAAGCTCGCGTACGCATTATCGCCCGCCCTATTCACGAACGGGTATTGGTGATACTGCCAATCCTCGCCAAATTGGAGGGAGGCTGGTTGCTGCATCCACCCATCTCCGATTATGTAATCGTGGCGTCCGTCGCCGTCTATATCGCCAAAACCGAGGCCGTGAGTATAGTGATGAATGACGTTTTCATGGGTTGATATGGGGTGAAAAATCCAGGGTAGCGTCGGTGCTACAGGATTGGGTGAGACATAGCCATAATGTTCATCGTAGGCCATCAGCAGCTCAGGCTCTCCATCGCCAGTAATGTCGCCAAAAGTCGGTGCTTCGTTCTTAACAGCATTTATAACGAAGTGGCGCGTCCAGTGCTCAGGTTGCTCTGGGCCCGGACCATTGAAAGATTTACCTGGGTTCTCATACCAGTAAGCTGGCGTGTTGGGTAGTCCTACTGTCAAAACATCGGGCCAACCGTCTTTATTGATGTCCGATACGAATGAAAAGAAATTATCGTTCGAATAATACCCACGGGAATAAGTACCCACTTTAGTCGGGGCAACAGGGGGATAATATTCGTAAAGGTGTTTGAAGTCGGGTCCCAGCCACAAATGTGGTCCACTGACGACATCCATGTGGCCATCTTGGTTGAAGTCGCCATAACTTGCACCTTCTGACCAATAGACGGAATGCAGCTGCTGTTTATCAAACTCACGAATAACAAACTCGTCCGCTTGCGCGACTGCGGGGAAGAATAAGTAGATAGCAATCAGCGCTAGGGCGCCGCGACCTCTGTTCATCTTAATACCTCAGTTTTATGGGGCCAGTGATTAATAGTAACCACTAGTTTTTAAACTTTACAATGTGGGCCGGCTGCGCCTCTTCCCACTCCTGCTGATTGACCTTTCGCACCCTTTGCGTGAAGGCAAAAGCTCCGTTTTTATTACCGACTACAAAGTCGACGAGCTCATCTCCATTCAGATCACCGCTGACCAATTGCCTACCTATACCGGCCTGATCGTCGATTAAGTGAGGGACAAATTCTACCGTGCCATCATCTTGACGCGTCAGTCGGAAATAATAGATGACAGGTGCCTGTCGGGATCCTTCGTCACCGAAGTCATGAGCTCGGTAGGTCTTGCCAGTCAAAATGTCTTTCAGACCGTCGCCGTCAATATCGACAAGCTCGACTGCGTGAAGCTGCGAAAACTGAACTCCGTACGGGTTGTCGGTATTCTCCGCTTGAGCGCTCATAATAGCGTGTTCGATGAAGGTAATCTCATCACCATTTCGGACCTGCTCAAACCAACTTAAGCCCCAACCATGTGCGTCTTTACTAGTAATCACATCGTTGAGCCCATCGCCGTTCACGTCATAGGCATACATATTACCGCCGCCAGTGAAACAGCAGAAGACGGGGTTTGTCTTTCGATTAACGAAAGGGAAGGGGTGAAACTCCCAATCCTCACCAAATTGAAGGGATGCCGGCTGTCGCATCCATCCATCTCCTGTTATGTAATCTGCTCGATTGTCACCGTCAATATCACCAATCCCCATGCCGTGGGTGTAGTGATGAATTACCTCTTCGTGAGTAGAAATGGGGTGGAAAATCCACGGAAGCTTTGGACTAACAGGGTTTGGCGACACATACCCGTAATGCTTATCGTAGGCGGTAAGCAGTTCAGGCTGCCCATCTCCGGTAAGGTCCACAAAATCAGGTGCCTCGTTTTTTACAGCGTTCGTAACAAAGTGCTTCTCCCAATGGACTGGTTTGTCCGGCGCCTTGCCACCAAAAGACTTGCCCGGGTTCTCGTACCAGTAGGCCGGGGTGTTGGGAAGTCCCACGGTCAGAACATCAAGCCAGCCGTCTCCGTTGATATCTGAAGGGAATGAAAAAAAGTTGTCCAGAGAGTAGTACGAAAAGTCACTCGGATTCCGTCTTGTCGGTGCCACCGCTGGATAGAATTCGTGACGAAACCCTTCCCTTCGATCGAAATTCGGTCCCAGAAATATATTTGGTCCACTGACGATATCCGGATGATCGTCATTATTAAAATCACCAATCGCGGCGCCTTCAGACCAATAGATCGGCGTCATTTCTTGTTTTTGAAAGTCACGAATAATGTAGTCGCCAGCGTGCACGCCCGCGCTCAAGGCCATATAGATAAAACTCAAGGTTACGATGGTAAGAGTTCGATTCATCTTGTTACCTCATCTAGCTTCGCACTTTGGTAGCACCGAGTGCTTATGCAAAGCCCTCGTTGGCAGCCAATGATTCAGAAAAAGTGCTTCGTTGTTTGCATAAACTCTATGCATGATTTTTATTAGTAGTGAAAACGATTTCATCCACTCTATCGTAAGTCCCCTGTAGGCTGCAAACTTCTACTCGAACACGGGGATGCACCAGATAATGACCCCGTGTCGGGCGGAGGGTCTGACCTCTTTAGTGATATTCACTATTGAACGGCACGCGTTTCACATCCCACATGCGCTCGAAAAGCCGCTGAGGTCTCTGTCTTTTCTTTTTACTGAACTTGGAGAGAGCGTTATAGCCCAACTCGTCCCTCGGACATCTGCTCAAGATCCAGCCCTCGACTCTCACCAACATAGCGCAGAACAAAAATAAGGCTCATGCCTGCACCGATCGCGTAGATGCCGTATGTGATGGCCAGTCCAATTGACTCCAAGAAGATGGGAAAGGTCATTGTTACGGCAAAATTTGCGGTCCACTGTGCGAGTCCAGCCAGCGCCAGCGCAGACCCTCGAAGTGCATTTGGAAACATTTCGCCTAACAGCACCCACATTATGGGCCCCCATGAAAAATTAAAACAAAATACAAACGCATTGGCCGCTACTAGCGCAGTGATACCTTGCGATGGCGCAAGCAATAGCTGACCGGACTGGTCAAGAGCGCCGCCTAGGAATGTCGCTGAAACTACTGTCAGCGAGAGTGCCATCCCCGTGCTACCAACCAAAAGTAAGGGTCTTCTGCCGACACGATCTACCAACGCCACTGCGATTAGGCAGGCAAGAATACTGATGCCACCGCTGGCAACATTTATGAGCAGCGCATCGGACTCTGTAAAGCCAACTGACTGCCATAAAATAGCCCCATAATAAAAGACCACGTTGATCCCAGAGATTTGCTGCAGAACCGCCATGCTAATGCCAATCCAGATGATGGGTTTTAGTAATCGTGCGGAATCGAGGCAGTCACTCAGTGCCGGAGACGAGTGGTTTTCAATCGATACGCGTATAGCCTCAATTTTTTGTGTGGGATGTTCTTCGCCCACTTGCTCTAAAACAGACATCGCTTCAGCATCTCGCTTTGAAGACACCAAGTAACGGGGGCTCTCAGGGATCGTTAGTAATAGCAACCCGAAGGCGGATGCGGGAATAATCTCCGCCCAGAACATCCAACGCCATGCCTCATATCCCCACAACCAAACATCGAGTGAGCTTCCGGCGACATTAGCGACGGTATAGTTAGACAAAAAAGAAGCAAACAGTCCGCTAATAATTGCGATTTGCTGCAGCGTAGCTAACGACCCTCGAACCTGTGAGGGGGCTATTTCGCTGATATAGGCTGGGCAAATAATGCTGGCCGCACCGACCGCAAGCCCGCCAATAATCCGGTAAAGCACAAACTCAGATGATGTATCCGAAATCCCTGACCCCCAGGCACTCAAAAGAAAGAGTGCTGCAGCTAGAGACATAACCTTACGACGGCCCCACCGATCAGCTAATTGACCGGCAATGAAGGCGCCTACAGCACAACCCAGAAGCATCGATGCAACATTAAAACCGGTGCCAATTCGATCCGAATTAAATGCAGTTTGAAGGCCTCCGACTGTCCCATTAATGACTCCACTGTCGAAACCAAATAAAAAACCTCCGATTGCGGCGATGACACTCAAACGAATAACGCTGGAGAGATTACCGACCTTATGCTTCATTTTTCCAACCCTCTGTTACGCTCTATTTCTCCAGCTTCTTGTTGGTTCGAATTGCTCTTGATGAGCAGCGATTATTTGCAGGTGCTGGTAGAGTGCCCGTACGGTAACGAGTAGGCGATGACTAGCCCTAACCCGAATCACGGTAAAACAGTAACACGAGGAAAGGCAATCTAAATGAGTACGATGAAGCTTAGCGTGATAGAAAAACTGGGATTTGGTGCTGGTGACATGGCAGTTAATATCGTCATGATCACTATGCAGCTGATCATTGCTTATTTTTACACTGATATTTACGGCTTGGATCCAGCCGATATGGGCGTGTTGTTTATCGTAGTGCGTTTAATTGACGCCTTTTCGGACCCAGTCATGGGAATGATCACAGACAAGTGCCACAGCAAACATGGTCACTACCGACCATTTATGCTGTGGTTCGCCATACCTTTCGGCATGGCTGTTTACTTAGCGTTTATTACTCCGGATCTTGCTTACACTTATAAATTAGCTTGGGCTTATTTTAGTTACATCTTGTTAACCTTAATCTTCACCATTGTGACAATTCCGTATATTTCGCTAATTGGCGTTATTACAGACGATCCAGCAGAACGATTGAGCGCAAATGGTTACCGGTTTGTGCTGGTAAAAGTGGCAGCATTCCTAGTAACTATAGTTGTCCCGGCGTTAGCACTTAAGCTGGGTGACGGGAATATGCAAGATGGCTATCAACCGGCAATGGGTTTGATGGGCATTTTGGGATCTATACTCTTTGTGGTTTGTTTTTTAACTACAAAAGAGCGCATCAAGCCACTTATTGAAAAGACAAAATTCAGAGTACAGGCTCGATTACTGACCAAAAATGATCAGTGGATCATTTTGTGTATTGTTTTGATTTTATTAATGTGTGGCTTTGTCATCAGAGGATCGGTAGGGGCTTATTACGCCAAATACTATCTGGACGGCGGCGATACGTTGATTTCACCGTTCTTGGCCACGGGTGTGACCGCCTCCATTCTGGCAATGATCGCAAGCACGTGGATTACGAAACATTACTGCAAGGTTAAATTATTCAGATATAGTCAACTACTGACGTTTGTCCTCTGCATTGCCATGTATCTAATGGTCGATCAAGAGGATCGGGTGCTTGCATTTGTCTTTACTTTTCTGATCTGGTTTGTCGCCGATCAATACATGCCGATTTTCTGGTCTTCAATTGCGGAAACAGTTGATTACGGGCACCGGAAAACTGGCGTCAGAGTGTCGGGATTGGCATTTGGTGGTATCTCCTTTTGCCAGAAATTGGGTATGGGTATCGCGGGCGGCCTTTTGGGCTACTTACTGGGTTTCTTCGATTATCAAGCTGATGCGGAACAAAGCGATTTTACGTTAAATGGGTTAGCACTCATGGCCACGGTAATTCCGGCACTTTTCCATTTGGCAGCAGGTTTGCTTATGAATAACTACGTCATCAGTAATGACTATTACGATGAGATCGCAGACGATCTTGGGCTGACGAAATCGTCATAGGACTCTACTCATAGGATTCTAGATGTCACAGTGCTGGGTAATAGGCGATACGGCGGTAGACTTATTGTCAGACGGTGACCAGTTCATAAGATTTCCAGGCGGCACCGGCGCTAACATCTCGGTAGCGTTGTCAAGATTGGGAATCGAGAACTCTCTGGTTACCAAGCTAGGCAATGATCCTCTCGCGACATTTCTCATGGATACTTTAGTAAACGAGAAGGTCGGCACACAGAATGTATCTTTTAGTGCGGATCATAGGACTAGCCTAATCTTAGTTTCTCTTGACGACTGGGGTGAGCGGAGCTTCACGTTCATGGTCAGACCCAGTGCGGATTCCCAGCTGGAGATTCGTGATTTTCCCAGGTTTGAACGGGGTGATTGGGTCTGCGTGAGTGCTTTTATTTTAGCACGGCAGCCCTCGAGAGCGGCGACGCTTACTGCGATCACTCAGGCTAGGACCGCTGGCTCCTTTGTCTGTATTGACGCAAATATGCGAGCTGAGGTTTGGGATGATAAATCGTTGTTAGTGCCAGAGACACTCGAAGCTTTGAAGACAGCTGATGTTGCAAAGATGTCCGAAGAGGAGATGTTGTTATTAACGAATAAAGTTAGTTTTCAGCAGGGTGTAGATGAGCTTAAGAAGTGGCCCGCGACGATTAAGATAATTACCCGCGCAGAAAAGGGCGCTGTTCTAGTGGTCGAGCAGTCGGAGTATTGCGTCGAAGGATATAGCGTTCCTGTTTTGGATATGACAGGAGCTGGCGATGCGTTTTTTGCGGCTTTCATCAGTCAGCTGATACCACTGCAACATTGGTCTCACGAGCGATTAGTTGCCGCAGTTGAGTTTTCGAATGCCTGTGGCTCGTTAGTGGTGCAACAAAAAGGGGCGATGTCAGCGTTGCCCGAGTTAGAGATGGTTAACAAGTTTATAATGGGGGAAGGGAAGCATGTCGAAGTTACAAAGTAAGATCATGGGTGGCCTAGTTGGGGCCTCTGCTGGCGATGCCATGGGCGCGGCAACGGAGTTGAGGACAATTGAGCAGATTAAGCGCGATTTTGATGGGTGGGTTACAACGTTCATCGCGCCGCCGCAGGACACCTTTGGGCGCTGCAATGCGGCGGGAATGGTCACAGATGATTTCACGCAGGGCAAATTCATTATAGAAGCGGTCCTAGACAACAGCGGGGAGGTAAGCGATGACGCTCTGCGAAATGCCTTTAGACGCTGGATGGATTACCCCTTTTATCCAAACTTCACAGGCCCAACGACCCGTGCAGCAATGCAACGTATATTCAACGATACAAGACCGTCGTTACAAGGCGACGCTGAAGCCGGCGAGCCAAAACAAGATGTAGTGCTCGTCAACAATGGTAACGCCTCAGCAACTAATGGTGCAGCGATGAAGGCCTGGTCAGCGTCATTTCTTTCCTTGGAAACACCAGAGGAATTAATCGCTAAAACTTATGAAATAGCCCGTTTTACCCACGATAATGTAATTTCAGTATCCGGAGCCTGTGCCATCTCGTCTGCGGTAAATGCGGCGCTGTCCGATGGAGTCAGTTTGGAAGACGTTATCGCCCTAGCCATTAAAGGCGCGGATCAAGGTTATAGCCATGCAGAGCGAAATGGTGCCATGGTGATGGCCGGACCAAGTGTTGCCCGAAGAATTGAATTGGCGGCTCAAATTGGACGAAAGCACGCTCATTGGGAAACAGCTGTGTCGGAGCTCGCGGATCTTGTTGGCTCTGGTCTACATGCGAGCGAGGCTGTTCCTGCAGTATTTGGAATCTTGGCGTGCTGCGGCAATCAACCTGAACACGCAATTTGGGCCGCAGTGAATATGGGTAACGATACCGACACGGTAGCCACCATGGTTGGCTCTATTGTCGGATCTCTTCACGGCATCGAAGCCCTACCGAGCCATTATCTACCTGTGATCAACAAAGCAAACGAGTTCGATCTGCAGGAATTAGCTGCTCGTATTTTACAGGTATATAACTTAGACGATTCTTCTAAAAACTTTATCCCGACAACACTATTATGATGACTGAAACTGTATAGCTGCAGAGGGACTTTTTTGCAGTGTTATACCCGTTCGACCGCTGTGGTGATTACATCAACCAAGAGATGACGATTCGCACTGTGGACCCCGCTTCATATTGATTCAAGTGCCTGTTTGGATATGGGAAAGTCACGTTTAACGTTGTATAGCGACGCTAATTAGTCACTTTGAAGCGTTGTAAATACGGAGTTAAGGGTGCGGTTTATAGCGGCGATGACCATTGCGATCTCTAAGTGCTTTTTGAGAACGGTTGATTATGTTCCATCCCAAGCACCTCGTATTGTCGCGTCGAACAGGGCTCGCCTATTTCCTTCAGTTGCGATTGGCTCCGATTCCCCAAATAAGGCCCGAACCCAATGACCGTCAGTTGGATTTGGCAATAGCACGAAGCGATCACCAAGCTCGTTTTTATCGCGCTCCAAGAGAGCGAATCACTGTGCTACATCGTCCACATAGTAATCGCGTTTGAAGTCATTGAGGTTGTCCCCTAAAAGTAGAACTAGCTCATGCGTTTGGCTAACACTGTCTCTCGCAGGTGTTTTATCGGAAGAGTTCGTGAAGTCTCTTGGATGTTCTCGCTCCGTGAAGGGCAACCCCAAATACTGGCGTTGTTTGAGTGCGAGGTCGAGAGTGTCAGGACCTTGATCTCGGTTGGTGACGGAGAAAACTTCCACGTCATGTTCCTCGCAGTGCGTTAAAATCTCATTTACCCCGGGCACTAGCGCCATTGAATTTTTGGGTATTCATTCGTCCCAAATTTCGTCGTCAAAAAAAGTCTATTCCTTCATTGAAGAGATGACCCCAATAGCTTGATGCATGGACAACCGTATTGTCTACATCGGTAATGATAGCGAGTCGACGCCCTCCTTCAGAGCTCCGTTGCACCGCCTGATCTACCCTGAGTCTCGCAAAATTGAATGCCTGGTGGCAGAGCGTACCAAATTCTGCCGCTGTGCTAGACCACGCGACCGCCCACATCAGCGGATTGCGAAGCAAATGCGATTTTTGGAAGCCGTCGCTTGCGTTAGTTTCGGTAGAGCCCACGTCGCTTGCGATAGTTCCGTTAGGGCCCACAATACACAATAAAGGGCGCGGTTAGACCGCCTGCCGACATTGTTTTCACCAATGCCCCTCGATTGATTTTTGAGGCCTTTGCAGTCACATACATCTCCTTTTTATTTTCCGCTTAACCTGCAGGTAGAGTGCTAACCAGACGCGGGAATTCCTAGTTTACAAAGGGTTATCCTCGCACGACCGCAGAAGCTAACCAATGGGCCTGCGTGTTGACTATGAGTGTTTCACGCTGAAAGCCAAGACCCAGCAAAATCTGTCAAGATTAGGCACCCAATGGTGGTGCGTCTTTCGGGATACAAACCATTGAATAGCGTTGCGTACCTTGCGTCTCGTCTCGACTATTGGCGTGTTCAACGTTGCTGTATTGATATGATGCTTTGTTGCTACAATTCTCTCATTCAGCGGATGTATTCAGTGCCCTTATGTTGTTAAAAAGTCTTTGTGTATATTGCGGATCGCGTCTAGGAAACGATCCAAACTATGAGGTGGAAGTCCGAAAGCTAGGTCATCGCCTCGCTGACCTCGACATTCGCTTGGTATATGGCGGTGGAGCCATCGGCCTGATGGGTGTTTTGGCGTCTGCTGTTGCAGAGCGCGGTGGCAAAATCACCGGTGTAATTCCCAAATTTCTGCAAGAGCGTGAAATCGCCTTTAATGGCGCCGAGGAGCTCATTCTCACGGATGATATGCATGCCCGAAAGCGCATTATGTTTGAACGCTCAGATGCCTTTGTCGCACTTCCTGGAGGTATAGGTACGCTTGAAGAGTTGCTAGAGGTAACTACTTGGCTACAGCTTGAGCAGCACGAAAAGCCGGTCATTGTTGCTAATCTGTCTGGGTATTGGGAGCCACTTCGAGTGCTACTCGCGGGGACGGTTGCGGCCGGTTTCGCAGATCAAGCCACAATCGATAAGGTGAGAGTTGTCGACAGTATTCCGGATCTTCTCGCTGAAATCGGCTTGCCGGCGGACTAAACATTTACTGTCCAAGTCCGCCCACGTGATTGCCCTGCTCGCTCAGGTTTAAGAGGATGAGGTATATCGAAGCTCGGGGCCATTGTTAAAAAACGTCCTGCTTTTGACCCGACGACATAAGCCAAGTAGGAGCTAGCGAAAAAAGAGAGGTTATGCTTAAAGTCACTGGGGAGTATGGTAGCTACGGGTGGACTTGAACCACCGACCCCAGCATTATGAATGCTGTGCTCTAACCAGCTGAGCTACGTAGCCACGAAGGGCAGGCATTTTGTCGAGAAATGCGTCACAGGTCAATTACATCACTCTTGAAAGTCGTATTTTTTCGCGTCTTACTACAGTCCATCCGATAGTTTGAGACGCCACTCTATGTTGCGCTGGTTGAAGCGATTACTCTCTTTTAGTTCCGCCGTTTCGTCGGCGCGTCCACAGGCATCTGCCAAGCCAGCTATGGCGCCTGAACTGCGTGGCGGGAGGGGTGCAGGTGAGGGTGCCAGCGAGGGTGCCGGCGAGGGTGTCGGCGTTATAAAGGGTGTCGATGTTGCAGACATTGCAAACCTTGCAGACGCTGCGAGAGATGACTGGCTAGAGCCCGCCCTAATCATTTCTGAGGCAGAGCTTGCGCTGGAACATATCTCGGAGGCGGCAGGATCGCTGGCGCGTCGTATTGTGGACGATGTTGTTGCTGAGCGTTTAGAGCTGCCAGTGATGCCGGAGCTCGGCCTCGCCGTTCGCAGAAAAACAATGGATCCGAACTCTTCAGCGTCGGATATCACCCGCATCGTGCAGGCGGATATGATGATCACGACCAAGCTAATACAGGTCGCCAACTCCGCAGTCTATGCGGGTTACGAACCCGTTCGCTCACTCAATGAGGCGATCGCGCGCATGGGCATGAGGGCAGTCCGAAACATTGTCACGGGGCTGACTGTTAAGCACTTATTTGCCACCCGTCAGCCGCGGTTGAGACGGCGAATGCGTGACTTGTGGGAGCACAGCACTCGGGTGGCAGCGAACTGTGCCGTACTGGCGCGTTATCGGAGTGACTTCGATCCCGAGCAGGCGCTGCTCGCGGGTCTGGTGCATGATGTAGGCGAGCTTGCCATTATCAATTATGCCAATGGTCTTGACGCTGCCGACTTTACTGATGACGAATTGGCCAGCGCTATTGATCACTTAAAGGCTCGCTTAGGCGCGCTACTTTTGAGAAGTTGGCGATTGGATGAGGAGTTTGTCTTTGCTGCTTTGAATGCAGATAAGCTCGACCGTGCGCCAGATAGTGTCGTGCGCATGGTAGATCTCATCCAAGTCGCTCAGTTGCATGCGCTTGCAGGGCGGCCTGGATTCGCTATGCCGGAGATGCAGACTGTGCCTGCGGTAAAAAAGTTAGGACTCGATATTGATGGTGCCGAAAACACCATCGGCCTGTTGCGCGAAGCGCGTCGAGACGTCGAGCAGGTGCGCGCGGCCTTGGCGACTTAACGGGCCTTAGACATTAAATCTAAAGTGGATTACGTCACCATCCGCAACGCTATAGTCCTTGCCCTCCAGTCGCCACTTACCCGCTTCTTTCGCACCTGTCTCACCCTTGTAGGCTATGAAATCGTCATAGGCCACCACCTCGGCCCTAATGAAGCCTTTTTGGAAGTCAGTGTGAATAACACCCGCTGCCTCCGGGGCTGTGGCTCCGACTTTAACGGTCCAGGCACGAACCTCTTTTGGCCCCGCAGTGAAGTATGTCTGCAGATTGAGAAGCGCATAGCCCGCGCGAATGGTCCGATCCAGTCCCGACTCTTCCATTCCCATATCGGCGAGAAAGTCTAGTTTCTCGTCATCTTCCAGTTCTGATATTTCCGATTCCAGCTTGTTGCAGATGGCGACCACGCTCGCGCCCTCAGAGGTCGCGAACTGCGTTACGACATCAAGGTGTGGGTTATTCTCAAATCCATCTTCAGCGACGTTGGCGATGTACATGGTGGGTTTTGTTGTCAGCAAGTGCATCGTTTTGACAAGCGCTAGTTCATCATCATTAAGATCAAGGGCGCGCACGGGTAACGCCTCGTTCAAGTGCGGTAGAAGCTTATCTTCGAGCAAGGCCTTGATGGCAATCGACGATTTATCGCCGCCTTTTGCGGTTCGCACAACGCGTTGAAGCTGCTTTTCGCAGCTCTCCAAATCGGCAAGCGCAAGCTCCGTATTGATTGTTTCAATATCGGCCAGTGGGTTTATTTTATTGGAAACATGAATGACGTTTGGGTCCTCAAAGCACCTGACGACATGTGCAATGGCGTCGGTCTCGCGAATATTCGCCAGAAATTGATTGCCAAGACCCTCGCCTTTGGACGCACCTGCAACAAGACCCGCAATATCAACAAACTCCATAGTCGCCGGAATGGCTTTCTCCGGCTTCACCAATGCTTGAATCGCGTCTTGTCTGGGGTCGGGTACCGACACGACACCCGCGTTGGGTTCAATCGTGCAAAAGGGAAAGTTTTCGGCGTCGATACCGGCTTTTGTGAGTGCGTTGAACAACGTTGATTTGCCCACGTTGGGAAGCCCTACAATGCCACACTTGATACCCATGCTCAGGTTCCTTAAATATCGTCTTTCGTTTTATCACTGCTGTGCAGACGCGTCATGGCTTTCACCTCGTCACCGTTTAGCAGCAGTGGTAGCGCCCGCAACGACTCATCAATCGACAGGTCGATCAGCGCCTGCTCTGTTTTACCCGCCTTACTTAGCACCCATCCAGAGACTTGACTGGCGTGCCCTGGATGACCAATACCAACACGCAGTCGCCAGAATGCTCTGGAGCCACCGATCGCCGGAATAATGTCACGAAGACCGTTGTGACCACCATGTCCCCCATCAAACTTGAAGCGGCTAGCACCGGGCGGCATGTCAAGTTCATCATGTGCGATCAAGACTTCCTGCGGCTGAATCTGGAAGTAGTTAACCGCCAAGGCGACTGCCTTGCCACTGTGATTCATGTAGGTGTCCGGAATCAAAAGTCGGACATCTGCTCCGGCCACAGATCCCCGCCCCAAGCGTGCAGAGAGTTTCTTCTCCACCTTGAGGTCAATATTATGTTGGGTTGCCAGCGCTGAAACGAAATCGGCACCCGCATTGTGGCGAGTGCCGATGTATTTTTCACCAGGATTACCCAGACCGACAATGAGCCGAATGCTGGGCATCATGACTAGCTCTCGTCGCTGTCGTCTTCGCTTGTGCTGCCTTCAGATGGCTCGTCATCGCCGTCCTCAGATCCATCGCTGCCCTTGGTGCCGCGGGGTGCAAGAACACTAGCCACGCCCATGTCTCGGTCATCGCCCAGCGCGAGAGCAGTCGATGTGACACCCTCGGGAAGCTTTAAATCCGACAGGTGGATGATATCGCCAACCTGCAAATCCGACATGTCTACCTCAATGAATTCGGGCAAGTTTGCGGGAAGTGCAAGTACCTCTACCTCGTTCACGGTGTGTTGGATTCGACCGCCTCCGAGTTTCACCCCAACGCAGGTATCTTCATTGGTGAAGTGAAGCGGGATTGAGACCTTGATGGCTTTATTCGCTTCCACTCTGAAAAAGTCAGCGTGCATAGGGAAGTCCTTTGCAGGGTGACGTTGCAGCGCTTTTAGGATGGCTTTTTCTTTTTTACCATCGTAAGCGACTTCGATAATGGCAGAGTAAAATGCCTCTTTATCAAGATGCTTTTCGAAGTCCTTACGAATCAACGAAAGGCTGACGGGTGCACTATCGCCTCCATAAATGATGGCGGGTACTTTTGCTTCGAGTCGGCGAAGGCGGCGGCTCGCACCTTTCCCTTCATCGCTTCGAAGTTCGGCTTCAACTACAAAAGTGTCAGACATGGTCTGTCTCCTTTGGAAAACACCCACAAACCTGCGACCAGTTTGGGGTGGGTGGGTTTACGCTGATCTACGAATCGAACAGCGCGCTAATAGATTCTTCGTTACTGACTCTGCGAATAGACTCGGCCAGTAGATCTGAAATAGTTAATTGACGAATTTTTTTGATGCTTTTTGCTTCATCACTCAGCGGAATAGTATCGGTAACGACCAATTCATCCAGCTCTGAATTGCGTACGTTGTCCAGTGCCTTTCCTGACAAAACAGCATGCGTGCAGTAGGCCACGACTTTTTTTGCGCCGCGCTGCTTGAGTGCATTTGCCGCGGAACATAGCGTACCCGCAGTGTCGACCATATCGTCCACCATAATCGCGGTTCGGCCTTCGACATCACCTATGAGATTCATAACCTCGGATTCGTTAGCTCTCGGGCGGCGTTTATCGATAATGGCGAGCTCTGCATCATCCAGCTGCTTGGCGATGGCTCGCGCTCTTACCACGCCGCCGATGTCAGGTGAGACTACAACTACATCTTCGAATTTGGTCGCCACTATGTCGTCATTGAGAACAGGGGAGGCATACACATTGTCAACAGGACAGGTGAAAAACCCCTGAATCTGTTCGGCGTGGAGATCAACTGTGAGAACGCGATCTACTCCAACACTGACCATCATATCCGCTACGACTTTTGACGAAATTGGCACGCGAGAAGAACGTACGCGCCGATCCTGCCTCGCATAGCCAAAGTAGGGTACTACGGCAGTAATGCGACTCGCTGAAGCACGACGAAGCGCGTCGATGATGAGCAATAGTTCCATCAGGTTGTCGTTCGTAGGCTCGCATGTGCTTTGCAGAACAAATACGTCCTTGCCACGGACGTTTTCATTGAGCTCGACGGTAACTTCCCCGTCAGAAAATTTCCCAACTTTTGCACTGCCTAACTCAAGGTATAGCCGACTTGCGACTTTTTTCGCCAAGTCGGTATTCGAGTTGCCGGTAAAAACCATCATTTTTGACGACATGGTAGGCGTCCTACGAGTGGAAAATGGCTGGGGCGGGAGGATTCGAACCTCCGAATGGCGGGATCAAAACCCGCTGCCTTGCCGCTTGGCGACGCC